>QNEM01000073.1 GCA_003645215.1 Gammaproteobacteria bacterium | reverse complement strand
TAAGTGTTGCCGTCTGATTATTCAATACCATAATCTGCGGGCTGGACATGACCCTGACATTGCCAAATTCGTCCAATAACTTGACCGATGCTGCGAGCCTATCCCTATCATCATTAGGATCCTCATACTGAAGGATGAACGGCTCAAGTGTCCCCAACGCACCCACCAGGGGCGCCGCTCCCAAGGTGGCAGAAAGAATAGTGAGTCCTGCCTTGCCTGCTGCAGCTAAATATGACCAGTCAATCCCCGCCTGATAATCCTGATTCAACTGTACCTCGGCGATAGTGACACGAATCATCACCTGTCGTTGAGCACGTTCCTGAGTCTGGTCAATAAATTCCTGTATCTGCTGATGTTGTGCATCCGTTGCCCTCACAGTAAGGAGCCCTGCTTCCGGATTGGGAATAACTGTATCGGTGATCGGTAGTGCACCCGAGCCGCCGCCACCTGCTGCATCTCCCAGAATCGCGGAGACATTCAATACCAGGGTTTCCCAGAAATGGTGATTCGAGATGCTGGTAACGTCCGTGGTGGAATTGTTGCCACCACCACCAGAGCTTTCTCCTCCTCCGCTGGTGGAAGTAATCTGGGTAGCAACCGTATTTGTACTGGTAGTGTCGCGAGACATATTGACGTAATCAATTGTATACGACCTTAGATATGGCTCATCCGGTATGATTTGCAGATTTTCTCCATGGTATACATACCTTAAATCTACCTGCCGCGCGATACGATCAAGGATCTGTGGCAGGGTCTGATCTATGGCATTAATCGTCACCACACCTTCAATCACTGGATCAATATCGACATTAATCTGGGCATCTCGAGCCAGGGCAAACAATAATTCCTTAACCGGGACTTCATTGACAACAACCGTATATTTTTCAAGTTCGGCTGCAGGTGCAGGGGCTGGCAATACAGGTGTTTGTGTGGCCAGTTCGGGGATATCTCCGGCAGCTTGAGGCTCCTCATGGATGTGACCAGGTGAGGGAACAAATGGCACCGGTTCAATTTGTGTACAAGCAGCCAGAAATGTAAATATAGCTAAACTACTGATTAATATAAGTTTCTGCATAATGTATCGTCCACGATCACAGTAAAGGGTCAGACTCACCTCACAGTATAAACCAAAAAATCATAAAAATGCTATAAGCACTTAATATTTAGTAGTTTTTACCAGTTCTGATCACATCCAGACCTACACATAAATCTATAAAATCGGCCGGTAAATAATGGATGAACATTTTCCGCACACAATCCCGGGACCTCCCCCTGATTTAATTTCAGGTGGGATCTCGAGCAACTGTTTCTGAAAACGCTCAAACTCATCTTCACTCAAACCAATGGCTACTACTTCACCAATAGCCGCTGCTGTAGATGGTTCCGATGTTACATCTTCCTTTTCAGTTGCTACTGATGTTAGATCTTCCCTTTCTTGTAAATTGCTGTTTTCTTCTACATTTTTATCATCAACCAGGACATCCAGATCAGAAGGAGATGTGATCTTTGTACCTTTAATCAATGCGCTTATGTCCATAATGTTATTATCTTCAGTACTTGCAACCGTTGTTTGCTCTGGTTCTGCCTGTTCTGGTTCCACTGTCTCCGCCAGCACAACAACTTCACTATCCTGGACTAAAGATTCTGTGTCGACTTGCCCAGGTTCTGCTTGCCCAGGTTTTACTTGCTTTGGCTCCACCGTCTGCGCCAGCGCAACAACTTCACTATCATGGGTCAAATATACTGTATCGATTTGCTCCTCTTCAGTAATTTCTGTCACTTCAACTTCTACTACTGCAGGGCCATTCGGCAGTTCCAATCCTGGTACCTCTGGTAATTCGCTTTCAGGATCTTCCTCATCCAGGGTCATATTTTTAACAGCCACAGATACCTCTGCAAGCCTGGTATTCATTGTTGTTGCATAAGTAGCAAATGACTTTTGTATTGTCTGAATCCCCTGATTGATATTTACCGAAGAAAGGAAACCCGCAGTCAGGACAAGGAATACCAGGGCAGCCATGACCGGTTTCATAAATGTTCTTTTTTTGAGAAATTCGCTATCACGCGCAGCAGTTTTTACATGGCCAACTGTCACCTTGTGATTGTTACCTGCATAAGCAGCAAGCAAGGATTTGTCCGCCAGAATATTGATACGCCTTAGCAAACCTTTTGAATACTTTGTGATGACTTTAACCGCAGCGGCTGAGAACACATCCTCTGAACGATAACCACAGGTTCGCATTCGGGAATTCAGATAATCCTTAACTTCATTTCCCTTAAAGGGTGCCAGGTTAAAGCTATAGGTAATGCGTTCCTTTAACTGCCTGATCTGGCGCGTAGAAATCTTCGTGTCGAGTTCGGGCTGGCCGAACAATACAATCTGTAACAATTTGTTCTGGGTAGTTTCCAGATTACTGAGCAAGCGGATTTCTTCCAGAGTGGGAATGGGCATGCCCTGTGCCTCTTCGACAAATACAACAATCTGTCGATTATTTGCATGCCTGTCGAGCAGATAATGTTGCAATTCGTTCATCACCTTCAGGCGATTATCCGTTTCAGTGACATTCAGCTTCAACTCAAAGGCGATCGCATGCAGTATGTTCTCAGGAGACAAACTGGGATTGGCGAGATAGACAACTTCTACATATTCTGGCAACTCAACTTCCAGCATCCTGCACAGCATGGTTTTTCCACTACCGACTTCTCCCACGACTTTGACAATGCCTTCACCTTCTGTGATGGCATAAATGAGCGCCTGTAGGACAGCCCCCCGATTCCCTCCCGGGAAAAACAGGCTGGTGTCTGGCGTAATTTTAAAAGGTGGTTGTTTCAGTCCAAAGTATTCGTAATACATGCCCTATTCAGTCTCCACATCAATATCCAGGCGCTGCATCCTGCTATAAAGTGTCGTACGATTTAGCCCAAGCAATCGCGAAGCCTTGCTCAGGTTCCCGTCAGTCAGACGCATGGCCCCCAGAATAAATCTTTTCTCACGTTCAGTCAGAACAGCATCCAGTTGAAAAGTGCCACTTGATAATGCCTTTTTGATTCGCATGTATTCATTATCCGTATCTTCACTGGATTGAATCAGAATATTTGTTTCCAGTTCGGCCTGTAGCTGCTCGACACTGACTTTTTTACCGGGATACTTGGCACCCAGACGAATGACGATATTGCGTAATTCCCTGACGTTCCCCGGAAACGAGTATTCCATTAGTAACTTCTCGGCATCTTTATGCAGTGAGAATAGAGATGCACCAGCCGAATAAAGTTTGCGGAAATGTTTGAGTAACAGCAAACAATCGCCTTCTCTTTCACTCAAGGGTGGCACGTGTACAGTCAGGACACTGATCCGATGATATAAATCCTGCCGAAATTCCCCGGCACGTACCGCTTCTTTCAGATCTCTATTGGTTGCAGCAATAATTCTCGCTTTGGAAACCCGCGTTCTGGTCTCTCCCAATCTGTAATACTCACCATTCTCCAGCACTCTTAAAAATTTTGATTGAAGATTAAGGGGCAACTCACCAATCTCATCCAGAAACAAACTGCCCTCTGCTGCATCCTCAAAAAAACCCGCCCGATTTGTGGTCGCGCCGGTAAAGGCACCTTTTGTATAACCAAACAACTGGGCTTCCAGTAATTCAGCGGTAAATGCTGCACAGTTTATGGTCAGAAAAGGTGCTTTGGATCGATCACTTTTGTCATGTGTATATTGAGCAACGAGTTCCTTGCCGCTACCTGATTCACCTTCGATAAGCACCGGGAAAGGCGTATCAGAAAATTGATCAATCAACTGATGTAAGGTGGTTATCGCTGGGCTTTCACCAAGTAAACTACTGTCACTTTGACTCTGCTCGTCCTCAGTTAATTCTGCTTCAAGCATCATCATCTGATGGTTCAACCTTGCCTGTAATAATTTCACATCACAGGGTTTGGGTACAAAGTCGACGGCACCAAGTGTCAATGCATGTTGAATATTGGCCTTTTCACTTTGACCGGAGAGCACGAGGATTTTTATGTTGTGATTAAGGGCGAGTAATTCATCAATCAGGGCAAAGCCCTCGTCAGGTAAATGCTGTGCTGGAGGCAAACCCAGATCGACCAGGGCCAGAAAAGGAACCTTGTCCATTTTTTGCAAAAGTGCTTTTGCCTGTGTGCGACTTTCGGCAACAGTGACCTGAAAATCACCCTCAAGCACAAGTGCCAGAGATTCAGCAATCAGTGGATCATCATCAACAAGGAGCAGCTCAGGTTTGTCCCCTGCGACCCTGGCTGATTCAGCAATGTTTTTTTTCACCAAAACGTTTCCCTCTGCGGGATTCGAGAAAGGTTGAACATACAGGCTTGCCCTCTTTTGAGCAAGCCTGCACGCCAATAACAAACATGCCTTTAACTTTATCTTCTAGGTCAGATTACGATCTATATCACTCAGATTCAGGTTGTTCCAGATAGCTTCTGATGCAGCAGATTGATTCATAGTATAGAAGTGAATACCAGGGGCACCACCTGATAGCAGGTGATCACATAATTCTGTTGTCACATCAATACCAAATTCACGTATGGCAGTTCTGTCATCACCAAACTCCTGAAGACGCTTCAAGATCCAGCGTGGGATTTCGGCACCACAGGCCTCAGAAAAACGCACCAGTTGCGAACAGTTAATGATCGGCATCACTCCGGCGACAATAGGAATATCGATCCCCAGTTTTTCACAGCTATCGACAAAGCGAAAATAGGCATCTGGATTGTAGAAATACTGTGTTACTGCACCGTTAGCACCAGCATCAACTTTTTTCTTGAAATTACTGAGATCCTCACTGGCATTGTTTGCCTGCGGATGAAACTCCGGGTAAGCCGCCACCTCGATATGAAAATGATCGCCGGTCTCCTTACGAATGAATTCCACCAACTCATTGGCATAGCGTAACTGGCCATAGCCCCCGGCAGATCCAGACGGTAAATCACCACGCAAAGCCACCAGCTTCTTGATACCAATAGAGCGGTAGGTCTCCAGAACTTCAAGAATCTCATCCGTCATCACACCGATACAGGAAATGTGTGGTGCTGCTTCAATACTGGTTTTTTCACTGATGTTCTTGACTGTTTCAAAGGTGGGTTCCCGGGTACTGCCGCCGGCACCAAATGTCACTGAAAAATAATCAGGATTTAATTTTGCCAGACGCCCCATCGTTGTCTCCAGTTTAACAACGGCTTCGGGCGTTCTCGCCGGAAAAAATTCGAAGCTGAATTTTTTAGTAAATTTTTTCTGTGATTTCATACTTTAAAATCTCGTGAAAGGTTAAAAAGTGAAAAGTGAAATGTTGATGTCAAAATTAGTAATCTCGACACTTCACATTTCACACTTCACGACTCAATTAATATCGATAATGTTCAGGTTTATAAGGCCCATCAACAGTCACGTTAATGTAATCAGCCTGTTCCTGACTCAACTCTGTCAAGTTCGCACCGATGCGATCCAGATGTAATCTTGCGACCTTTTCATCCAGATGTTTTGGTAACACATAAACATCCTTGCCGTAATCGCCACCCTTGGTAAACAGTTCTATCTGTGCCAGTACCTGGTTGGTGAATGAATTGGACATCACGAAACTTGGATGACCGGTGGCACAACCCAGGTTTACCAAACGACCTTTGGCCAACAGAATAATACGTTTGCCATCAGGGAATATAACGTGATCAACCTGTGGCTTGATCTCCACCCACTCATATTTTTCCAGACTGGCTACTTCTATCTCATTGTCAAAGTGGCCAATATTACAAACGATGGCCTGATTCTTCATCTTCACCATATGGTCATGTTGAATCACACCAAAGTTACCCGTTGTGGTGACAAAGATATCAACCTGATCACAAACTTCGTCCATTTTAACGACACGATAACCTTCCATGGATGCCTGCAACGCACATATCGGATCAATTTCTGTGACCCATACCGTCGCACCCAAACCACGCAGTGATTGCGCACAACCTTTACCAACATCACCATAACCCAGCACCAGGGTAACCTTGCCGGCAATCATTACATCGGTTGCACGCTTGATACCATCAACCAGGGATTCACGACAGCCATATAGATTATCGAACTTGGATTTAGTCACAGAATCATTGACGTTAATGGCAGGACAGGGCAGATCGCCTTGCTTGACCAGTTGATATAAACGTTGAACACCGGTGGTTGTTTCTTCCGTCACACCCTGAATGTTTGCCAGAGTACGCGAATAAAAATCACTGTCTTCAGCCAGTTTGTTCTTGATGGCTGCATACATCACCGTCTCTTCTTCAGAACCGGGATTATCCAGAACACTGATATCACTTTCGGCCTTGGTACCGAGTATCAATAACATGGTCGCATCACCACCATCATCCAGGATCATATTGGGTGTTCCACCATCGCTCCAGAGCATCATGCGATGGGTGTAATCCCAGTATTCTTCCAGGGTCTCGCCCTTAACCGCGAAGACCGGGATCTCCTGATCAGCAATGGCCGCAGCCGCGTGATCCTGTGTGGAAAAGATATTACATGAGACCCAACGCACTTCAGCACCCAGTGCTACCAGTGTCTCGATGAGCACGGCGGTTTGAATGGTCATATGCAAAGACCCGGCAATACGCGCACCCTTTAAAGGTTGAGTATCGGCAAACTCTGCACGAATCGACACCAGACCCGGCATCTCGGTTTCAGCAATACGAATTTCTTTATGGCCCCATTCGGCCAGAGATAGATCAGCAACTAAATAATCAGAAAATACATCGGAAGCAGCTACGCTCATCTGGTTTTCCTCCAAATCAAGCGAGCACCGTTTGAAAATGCTATCTCCCAAGCCTGGCGAATTGGAATTCGTCGCAGTGCTCCTCAGGGGATAGTTGCACCATGATTAATCTTTAATGCACGGCACGTCGTAAATTTGTTCACTTGGAGGGTCGGAGACCGCTTCAAGGGCTGGGGATTATAGCGCTATGATTCTGGGAATCAAGTAGTTGATAGCCTTATATTTGGCTTATTCAGTATTTGAGGAGGTTTGATATTTACTGCTATTGGCTGAGATTTGGTTTCGCCCTGTACGGCGAGTAACTTCTTTTTTGCTTGTCCAAAAAATGAAGTAACCAAGAAAAAAAGACACCCTGATGCCTTGGCCTAAAGGCTACCCGAACTGCTCACCATCGCCAACGCGCCGTTCAAATTCGCATCCCTGCTCAGTTGAACTAAAAATCACATCCCTGTGATTTTTGCCCTACCGATGGCAATCAGCCCGGCAAGGCAAAACGGGAGTAAACTACAGAACATTTACGATAGTGGAATGATTACAGAAATCGATCTATCCTGAGATACCGATTCACATGACTAACGGAATAGAGATGAGTGTACCTCACATCAATAATCTACTTGAAAGAAGAGCTCGCTTTACCCCTCTAATATCCGATATACGCGTGAAATAAGTGCCGGTATCAGCATTTGAATTCATAACTGGGACACTAGTAATTGTTTTCTTCCTATTAGTTCTTCCATTCGTAACCATTCGGAAATTATCTGTAGGCCTTGGCGTCCGCAGGAATCGATTTGATATTATTTCTGCAATCCTCGCCTATCCGTTAGGCTTTGGATTCTGGATATATCTCGGTGAATTCATTAATCGGGCTGCGGGGTCTGGTGCCATTACTTTTTACATTAGTCCCATGCTAAGTTATGTTCTTGTAGCTGTTGGACTTTTTATCGCTAGACGAGCATGTAGCTCAGATAATGAAGATACTGTGCTCTAACAAGCGGGTCGATTTCGACGCGCTGAAGCGCGCGTCTCACCCTAATCGTTAAAAACAACGAAGGGCTTATCCCCCCTATATTGTGCCGAGCAGGTTTATGATTTTAAGGTTATTTGAACAGGACGTTCAAATAAGCGCGACCAAGACAGGAAGTCTTGTTTGCGCGACCTTAAAAAATCATGAATCTGTGAGGGTATCCGCAGGACACGATATCGTGGGGCAGTTTTCTTTTGGATACTTTTCTTTAGTCTGTACAAAGAAAAGTATCACGCCGCTGAAAGGCGGAATCAAAACTGTGATAACAGTAAGATCTTAAGAATTAGAATAGACGCCTTTCAGGCGATATGTTTTTACTGGATACCGGCTCAAGGCCGGTATGACGGATGGAAAAACGCTAGCCCAGATCCGACTTCAAAGCCTCAACTTTATCCAGACTCTCCCATGGAAGATCAATATCCGTCCGACCAAAATGCCCATACGCCGCTGTTGGTTTATAAATCGGCTGCAACAGATCCAGCATACTGATAATGCCCTTTGGTCTCAGATCAAAATGCTCTCTGATAGCAGTGACCAGTTTTGCTTCATCAACCGTGCCAGTGCCAAAAGTCTCAACACTGATAGAAGTCGGCTCAGCTACACCGATTGCATAGGACACCTGCACTTCACATTTTAAAGCCAGACCCGCGGCCACAATATTCTTCGCCACATAACGTGCAGCATAAGCTGCGGAACGATCTACCTTGGAAGGATCTTTGCCAGAGAAGGCACCACC
>QNEM01000072.1 GCA_003645215.1 Gammaproteobacteria bacterium | reverse complement strand
GGAACAATATATTGAACTGGGTTTTAAGCTGGGCTTCGGTGGAATGTTGACCTACGAACGTTCAAGTAAATTACGCAAGCTTGCTGCTGACTTACCTCTTGAATCAATCGTCCTGGAGACGGACGCACCGGACATGACTGTTTTTCAGCACCAGTATCAACGAAATAGCCCTGTCTATCTTCCATATTGCCTGCAGGCCCTGGCAGGGCTGAGGAATGAGACGCCTGATGTTATTGCGGCACAGACAACAGAGAATGCAATTTCTGTTTTTAAACTGGATAAGGACAGGCAATAAAAAAGGCCAGCCATCTATTTACGATGTCCGGCCTTTTTAAAGTTAAGCAGTATTAAAATCTACTTCTTTTTCGCTTCTTCACGTTCCTTTGCTTCAATGATAACTTCTTCTGCAATATTCTTCGGACAAGGCATGTAATGCAGGAATTCCATAGAGAACTGTCCCCGGCCTGAAGTTAATGTACGTAGCGTGCCAATATACCCAAACATCTCACTCAGTGGACATTCTGCCTTGATGCGTACGCCAGTTGGTCCTGCATCCTGGGATTTAATCATGCCGCGTCGACGATTCAGATCCCCAATCACATCACCCACATGATCATCAGGGGTGAATACATCCACCTTCATGATCGGTTCCATCAACTGTGGACCTGCTTTCGGCATACTTTGTCTGTATGCACCATTTGCTGCCAGTTCAAAGGCAACAGCTGAGGAGTCAACTGCATGGGAGGCTCCATCAGTCAAAGTGACTTTAAAATCAAGGCATGGGTAGCCGGCCAAAACACCTTTCTGCATATTCTTTTTAAAGCCATTTTCAATCGCTGGGAAGAATTCGCGTGGAACATTACCGCCTGTGACCTTTGATTCAAATTCGAAGCCACTGCCTGGCTCACCCGGTTCAATGATGTATTCAATCTTACCGTATTGACCTGAACCACCTGATTGTTTTTTGTGGGTGTAACTATCTTCAAGGCGCTTGGTGACGGTTTCACGATAAGCCACCTGCGGTTTACCAATGGTGATACTGATTCCATGTGTACGTTTGAGGATATCAACCTTGATATCAAGGTGCAGTTCACCCATTCCTTTGAGGATAGTTTCACCACTGTCTTCATCAGTTTCGACACGGAATGATGGATCTTCTTTAATCATTTTACCCAGGGCGATACCCAGTTTTTCTGAAGCCGCCTTGTCATCTGGTGATGCAGCAATTGATATAACCGGATCAGGAAAGACCATTGGTTCCAGTGTTGCAGGTTTATCAGGATCACATAAAGTATGTCCCGTTTGTACATTCTTCATACCCACAACAGCAACAATATCACCCGCCTGGGCGCTATCGAGTTCAATACGTTCATCAGCATGCATTTCAACCAGACGACCAATACGTTCAGTCTTGCCGGTAAAGGTGTTGAGTACGTTGGTACCTTTGCCCAATTTACCTGAATAAATACGGATAAAGGTCAGTGCGCCAAAACGGTCATCCATGATTTTGAATGCCAATGCACGTAATGGTTTGTCTACATCAACCGTAGCAAATTCGCCTGTTTCATTACCTTCCAGATCGACTTCTGGTTGTGGCGTAACCTCAGTTGGATCAGGCAGGTAATCGACAGCCGCATTAAGGACTATCTGTATGCCCTTGTCTTTAAAGGCAGAACCACAGTAAGTGGGGAAGAAATCCAGTGCGATGGTGCCCTTGCGGATACATGATTTAAGTTCATCAATGGATAGTTCTTCTCCATCGAGGTACTTCTCCATCAGTGCGTCATCTTGTTCGACCGCGGTTTCGATTAATTTTTCGCGCCATTCTTCGATGGCATCTGCCATATCCGCAGGTGGCTCTTCAATTTTGTAGTCTTCTGCATCGTTGTCGCCTGCCCAGACCCATGCCTTACGCGTTAGCAGATCGACAACGCCGGTAAATCCATCTTCAATACCAATAGGCAAGACCATGACCAGTGGATTTGCTGCAAGGACATCTTCAACCTGTTTTACGACGCGATAAAAATCAGCACCGATACGATCAAGTTTATTGACAAAGATGACGCGGGCTACTTCAGATTCGTTCGCATAACGCCAGTTGGTTTCAGACTGAGGTTCAACACCACCAGAGCCACAGAACACACCAATACCACCATCAAGTACTTTCAATGAACGGTAAACTTCAATCGTAAAATCAACGTGTCCCGGAGTATCAATAATATTCAGACGGTGACCATCCCATTCACAACTGGTCGCAGCAGACTGAATGGTAATCCCACGTTCCTGTTCCTGTTCCATGAAGTCAGTGGTGGCTTCGCCATCATGTACCTCACCGGTCTTATGAATCTTGCCGGTCAGCTTTAAAATACGTTCAGTGACGGTTGTCTTGCCAGCGTCTACGTGGGCGAAAATGCCTATGTTTCTATATTTGGATAAATCAGCCATATTATTACTCTGTCAGTTACGTTTTGATGAATCGATCAGCACCTTTAAGTATTACTCATTAAAGTATTGCTCAAATGGCACAGTTATTATTGCGCCAAAAAACGCGCGATTATAAACCAAAATTGCACTGCAACACCACCTCATATAGCCTTGTGGGGACGTTTAAGTGGATTCATATGTTGCCAAAATAGCCATTTTCCAGCTCAAATACACGTACAGAGGCCTACCTACGCGCTCTGGGGCAGATCTGACGTTGTTGAATTGAGTCAGCAGAAAAGTATAATTCGGCCTATGCATGATATTCCAAATCGTATAGCCGACGTATTGCTTGAAGTAGAAGCGACCCTCAGAATCAATGGTAAATGGGACGAAAGCAGTCCAGACAGCAATGCCCTGGCCAGTAAACAACCTTTCTGTATGGATACCCTGAAGTTTGAACAGTGGCTGCAATGGATTTTTCTGCCGCGGATGAAAACTACGCTGGAACAGACAAAACCACTTCCCGCTAAAAGCAGTATTTTTGTTTATGCTCATGAGTGTCTGCAGAAAAATGATCCCTCCACCAATAGCCTGCTAAAACTCATAAAAACATTTGATGATCTGATCAAGATCCAGGCTGGCGTTGTGAGGCACTAGGCAACGTCACGACTGGCAAACATCTATATCCTCGACAAAAGGGTAATTCAAGAACTGCTTTATGCTTCGTCATTTACTTTGTTCAAATGCAATCCTGTTATCATTAATCTCGCTCAGGTTCATCTCAGCCCATGACTTTACCTGCTGCAGAACAGGAACCAGGCTTTTTCCCAATGGACTGAGTTTATATTCAACTTTTAGTGGTACTTTATCTGCGTAGACAGTTCGAATAACCAAACCATCGCGTTCCAGTTTTCGTAATGTCTGTGTCAGCATTTTTTGAGACACGCCCTCACAGATGCGCTTGAGTTCACCAAAACGCAAAATCTTTTGTGCATCTAATGCACCAATCACCAGACAAACCCATTTCTCGCCAATCATGATAAGAATTTCCCTGGACGGGCAAGCTGCTGCGTAAATATCCGGTTTTAACTCCTTCATTTTTCTCCTGTCAGTTACTCAAAGGTACCTAGTTTACATTATAAACTGGTTCCATTATAGTTTATCCAATCCGATTTTACATGTATTGATAGGGGAATTTTCTGATGAGTAGTGATAGTTCACTGATAAGTGCTTTTTCTTTAAACGATAAATTACGATTAAGGAATCGAGTCGTGATGGCACCATTAACACGAGCACGAGCAGGGAAAGAGCGAATACCGACTGATGCGATGGTGGAATACTATCGTCAGCGTGCCTCGGCGGGTTTGATTATTTCTGAAGCAGCGGTAGTGTCGAAGATTGCCAGAGGCTGGGTCGAATCACCGGGCATATATAACGATGAGCAAATGCAGGGCTGGAAACGGGTTGTTGACGCGGTTCATGCTGAAGGTGGCCTTATATTTCTACAGTTATGGCATATGGGCCGAGCTTCACACAGCAGTTTTCATGACAATGGTGAATTACCGGTTGCACCTTCTGCAATCAAAATAAATGGCGATGGGCTCCACACGCCAAATGGTAAGGAAGACTACGAAACCCCGCATGCGCTCACCATTAACGAGATCAAGCAAACGATTCAGGACTACAGAAATGCAGCGAAGTGTGCGATGCAGGCCGGCTTTGATGGTGTTGAGATACACAGTGCCAACGGTTATCTGCTCGACCAATTTTTGCAATCAAAAACCAATCAACGAACAGATGAATACGGCGGCAGTATCGAAAAGCGCTATCGCATGTTGGATGAAGTGGTTCAGGCTGTTACCCAAGAAGTCCCAGCCGAGAGGGTGGGGGTTCGTCTTGCACCTAATGGCGTATTTAACGATATGGGATCAGCGGATTATCGTGAGTCCTTTACTTATGTTGCCCAACAATTAAATCAATATGGACTGGCCTATCTCCATGTGATGGATGGTCTGGCATTTGGATTCCACGAACAAGGAGAACCTATGACACTGGATGAATTTCGTCAGGTGTTTGATGGACCGTTAATGGGGAATTGTGGTTATACACAAGAGACTGCGGAACAAGCCATAGAGGATGGCAAAGCCGACCTTATTGCCTTTGGACGACCTTATTTGAGTAATCCGGATCTTGTCGAACGCTTTAGTAATGACTGGGCGTTGGCACCCGAGGCGGATGTGGAACTCTGGTGGACACCGAGAGAAGATGGTTTTGTCGATTTTCCTGCTTATGAAGCGGTTTAATTGTATCTAACTTAAAGTGGTTAAAGCAGAACAGCTAAAACAGCATCGTTAAATATCGGAAGTAAAATGTAGATGGCTACCGGCAATGTGCATTATTATTAATATCTGCTTGAGCAAGATTGGCCGGATATTTTGTAATCAGGATTTAATCTGGCGCCCGGTTGCTAGTAGATCTGTGTGCTGCACTGTGCAAGATTCAAGGAGACAATTCGGGAATACAATTCAGGTAGACAATTTCGATACGATGTTGACAACCGCTGTCGTTAGTTTTTCCAGATCTTCATTCTCGATAATAAACGGTGGCATGAGATAGACCAGTTTTCCAAAGGGTCTGATCCAGACGCCGGCATCGACAAATAGTGGCTGAATCACTGTCATATCAACCGGATTATTGAGTTCCACCACAGCAATAGCACCCAATATGCGAACATCATGAACAGTAGCCATTGTCCGACAGGGTTCAAGTCCTGTTTCCAGCTGTTCTTCAATTCTAGATATCTCTGATTGCCAGGGAGAGACCAGTAATAATTTCAGGTTGACCAGGGCTGCAGTACAGGCAAGCGGATTGGCCATGAATGTTGGACCGTGCATAAATACACCCGGATCGCCCTGGCTGATGGTGTCGCTGATATCTTTACTTGTGAGGGTCGCCGCCAGGCTCATGTAGCCACCGGTGAGGGCCTTGCCAACACACATAATGTCAGGGGTGACATCAGCATGTTCGCAGGCAAATAACTTTCCGGTTCGGCCAAAGCCGGTTGCGATTTCATCTAGTATCAATAACACATGATGTTGCTCACAGAGTTCGCGTACTCGATGTAAATATTCTGCAGAATAGAAATACATGCCACCTGCACCTTGCACGATCGGTTCCATAATAACGGCAGCGATATGATCTTTTTCGGTACTGAGTATTTGTTCAAACTCGGCGATATCATCATCAGTGCAGGGCTGACCAAAGCGGCAGACAGGGGCATCAACAAAATATTGTTCCGTTAATGTGTCATTAAAGAGTGAATGCATCCCGGTAACAGGGTCAGATACAGACATGGCGCCAAAGGTATCCCCATGGTAGCCATTTCGAATCGTTAGAAACTGTTGCTTGTTGGGTTGTTCCTTGGCATGCCAGTACTGGATCGCCATTTTCATCGCCACTTCAACAGATACAGAACCTGAGTCTGAGAAAAAGACGGACTGCAATGCCTCAGGCGTTAAGTTAACCAGTTGTAAGGCAAGCTCCACAGCAGGTTGATGTGTGAGTCCACCGAACATGACATGGGACATCTTCTTTAATTGTTGCTCAAGTGCACGATTTATTTCCGGGTGGTTATAACCATGAATTGCACACCACCAGGAAGACATACCATCGATTAACTCTCGACCATCTGTTAGCTTCAGTCGCACACCATTGGCAGATGCAACAGGATAAACAGGCAAGTCCGAGACTCCCTCATTAGACATCGCACTATACGGATGCCAGATATGTGCCTTATCAATATCCAGTAACTGATCGTCTGTCATGATTTTTTTCGTGCTTCACCCTCAATAAAAATCCTTTTTACATTTTCATATTCATTTTTAATCTCGGTATCCAGCTGTGAAACAGTATCTTCAATTTCTGTGGCTGTCGCTTCATCCCTGAATTCAACACTGATATTAACCAGGATAAACTCTGGCCCCATATGAATTGTTAATACTTCATTAACATGTTCAATTTTGTCATAGGTCCTGGTGATCTTTTTGATACCGTTAACAACGTGGATGTTGGCACTTTCTCCGATAAGCAGGCTCTTGGTTTCAAAAGCCAGCCACAGGGCAGTACCAGCCAGAATAAAACCGATAATAATGGAGGCGATGCCATCAAAATATAAATTACCAGTGAGCTGCGTCAGGATCGTCGCAAGCAGTGCAACCAGTAATCCCAGCATTGCAGCGGAGTCTTCGAACAGGACAACGAATATAGACGGATCCTTGCCACGTTGCACTGCTTCAATGTATCCCCATTTACCTTTGGCTTGTTTGAATTCTTTCAAGGCAAAGAACCATGCCGCACCCTCAAAGATCATGGCCAGTGACAGCACGATGTAGTTAACCATGAAATTTTCCAGGGGTGCCGGGTTGAGTAAACGATGGACACCTTCATAGATTGAAATACCGGCACCCACAGCGAAGATCATAATAGCGACGACAAAACTCCAGAAATAGATTTCTTTTCCATGTCCGAATGGGAAGCGGTCATCTGCAGGCTTTTTTGCTTGCTTGAGGCCATACAAAAGCAACATCTGGTTACCAGTATCAACGACTGAATGTATGCCTTCAGAGAACATCGCCGAACTGCCCGTCATAAAGGCAGCAATAAATTTCATGATAGCGATTAAGGCATTGCCTACGAGGGCAGCGTAGATCACCAGTTTTCGTGAAGAAGCCATGGATTATTCCAGGATTAAATTTATTATGATTACTCGAACTATCTTATCATTAAATATAATTTCATTAAGCATATGATATTTATAGTAATATCTGAAAATAGTTGTTTGCTGGTAATCAAGGGAGGCATTTATGAAAGATGATAAGGTTTCAGGCAGTTGTCTATGTGGTGTGGTTACATATCAATTCACTGGACCGGTAAATGTCTTTCAATATTGTCACTGTTCCAGATGCCGTAAATTTACCGGCTCTGCCCACGCAGCGAATATCATTATTAGCCCGGATCAGTTCCAATGGTTGAGCGGTGAAGAATCTATCGGTAGATATGAACACCCGGATGCAAAGCACTTCGCAACATCATTTTGTAAAAACTGCGGCTCGTCCTTACCGTGGTTGACGAAAAGTGGAAAAGCAGTTGTTGTGACAGCGGGGACACTGGATGAAGACCCCGGTGTAAAACCCACGCACAATATATTTTTGGCCAATAAGGCACCATGGTATGAAGAAGTTGGCGGTCTAAAGAAATATGAAGGACTTCCGGTTAGAAATTAAGGAAAATTTAATTGAAACAAAAACATATTATCGTTATTGAGGATGAGAAGGATATTCTTGATGTTTTGGAATACAACCTTAAGCGAGAAGGGTTCAGGGTATCTACATCATCAGATGGTAAAGCGGGCTTGAATATGGTTCGTCAGGACAAACCAGATCTGGTCTTGCTGGATATTATGTTGCCTGAGATAGATGGCCTGGAAATATGCCGTATTCTAAAAAATGAGTCATCGACTCGTGCTATTCCAATTATAATGGTCACCGCTAAAGAAGAAGAAAGTGATGTTGTACTTGGCCTGGGTCTTGGGGCAGATGATTATGTGACCAAACCCTTTAGTCCAAAAGAATTAATTGCACGAATCAAGGCCATGCTTCGTCGCTCAAATGAAACAGACAAAACAGGTTCGTCTTCCGTAATTACTCTTGGGCCGTTACAAATTGATCCTGAGAAATATTCAGTAAAGCTATCTAATCAAACGCTCAATTTGACCAGGACTGAATTTCGTATCCTGTATAAACTCACATCACAACCGGGCCGGGTCTTTAGTCGAGAACAATTGATGCAGGATGCAATGGGAGAACATGTTGTTGTATCTGATCGCAATATTGATGTGCACATACGCGCCATTCGTAAGTCTTTAGGTGAGCATCAAAAGCTTGTTGAAACGGTACGCAATGTTGGCTATCGATTAAAAGATAACTTTGATCAGGGGTTATAACTCTTGATACGTTCAAGAATATTTCAAAAACTTTACGCAGGCTACGTTCTTGTTATTTTATTCTGTACAGCAATTGTTAGTTTAATGATTGCTCGCCAAATGCAGGAGGATAGCCTGGTTGAGATTGAAAAGAGCCTGCATAGCCAGGCCATCATAATACGAGAGAGTATTCTTCCTGCATTAGCATCTGATCAGGTTGATGATTTGCAACAGCGAATTCTACAAATGACAGGTGATATTGATACACGAATTACGATTATCTCAGAAGATGGTGTGGTACGGGCTGACTCGCAGCTT
>QNEM01000071.1 GCA_003645215.1 Gammaproteobacteria bacterium | reverse complement strand
CTGCCTTCAACACTCACGACCTGTGTTTGAAATGGAGAGGTAGAGAGTAATTCATCACCTACGCTACGTTGATCGGTGAACTGTGCTGAGAATTTAAGTGCGTTTTTATCTTTTAAGGGTTTTGTGTAATTAATCTCTGAATAGAAAATATTGACTACATTGAATGTATAAAAATTCAAAATGCCAAAATCCAGATTATCACTGGCATTGACTAGCACTCCCGCCATGGCCATTCCCTCATCACTGTCCCCGGTGACCCCGGCAGCTTTTGACATGCTGACAAAGGAACCAGAATTTCTTTTCTTTATCTTGTCTATATAGCCGCCTATCCCTTCAAATTTTCCCCGCTTCGCGGTCAGGGCATAGGCCTCGAAGGTGTTGGGGATCATGCGTGAATAATTCCTGTTCACATAGGGCAGGCTGAAGTCCTGTCGTCCCAGCCTGAGACGAACCTGCTTGTAATCGAACTGCGCATAGGCCGTACCCAATACGGTCAATTCTTTCTGTTTATCACGTAAGAGTTGCGCCCCATCCCGATCAATATCGCCGTATAATTTCTGTGAGGTAAATACTTCAGTATGGACCGTAAAGAAATCCTTCCATTTTCCGGAACGAAACAAGAGAGAACCACCTGTCGCAAACGACTCCTGTACAACCCCACTGGCAAAATCCCGGTCAATGTAAACGGTTCGTGACTTGAGATCTATCCTGGCCCCTTTGAAAAACCCTTTCGGTCTTTCGACTTTTTTCTTAGGTTTCTTTTTCTTAGGTTTCTTTTCCTTTTCTGGTGGCTTTTCTTTTTCCTCTGGTTTTGCTTCTGGTTCCGGTACAGGAGTTAGTTTAGGCATCCCCTTTTCTTCGTCCTTGATGACTTCTTCCTCGGCAGGAGGTTCTGTTACTTCTTCCTCCTCAAGTAAAACCTCCTCTTCAATAGTATCTTTAGTGACCGCTTCCTCCGGCTCTTCCATCAGCTCCGATTCATCAGGATCTTTCTCTTCCTCAATGATTTCTTCGATTGGCTTTTCACTCTCCTTATACTCAGCCGCCAGAACCTCTTGCAACGGCTGCACAAATAGCAGGACAAGAATCAACGACAAGCATCGCTTGCTCAACAGATGATTATCGAAAACTATGTTCAATTATTGAAAACTCCGCTCAAAAAAGTGAATACAGGCAAACCACATCCAATTATAAAGGAGTTGGCAGACAATTTGAAAATATCGGCCACATAGATTACCTGTGAAAACACCCCATCTGGAGGATTTTAATGATTAAACACATGCGCTAGGATGTAAACGGCTGCAAGGTATTGTGGCTACAAGGACTTTTTAAAATATATATCACGGAGAAAACATAATGGAAATAATCAAAAAAATATCACTCGCTGTTTGTCTTTTAATCCCAACACTCTTGTTTGCAGAAACAGTCAATATCAATACTGCCGATAAAGAGACTTTAATTACTTCAATTAAAGGCGTTGGCGAAACACGTGCAGATGCCATCATTGCCTATCGCGAACAAAACGGTGATTTCAAATCGGTAGAAGACCTCGCTGAAGTTCGCGGCGTAGGTCCATCGATTGTTGAAAAAAATATGGACAATCTGTCTGTCTCAGATAATTAAGTTGTTAGTAATATAAAATCAGGCCTCCTTCTAACAGGAGGCCTGGCTCTATTCCGCCTGATATTCATTTGGGCATTCTTCGGTGCTTACCTTGTTCGCACCACACCCCCTGCTGTATCCTTGCGGCTTTATAACAAGCAAAAATATTATTTATACATGGATCAGCATTACGACCCTTCGAGCATAGAAACAGACGTCCAGAAAAACTGGGAAGACACCCAGGCCTTCAAGGCTACAGAAGATCCCTCCAGGGAAAAGTTCTACTGCCTTTCCATGTTCCCCTATCCCAGTGGCAAGTTGCACATGGGACACGTCAGAAACTACACCATCGGCGATGTCATCTCCCGTTATCAACGTATGCAGGGTAAAAATGTCATGCAACCGATGGGATGGGATGCCTTTGGCTTGCCCGCAGAAAATGCCGCAATTAAGAGTGGCATGCCGCCTGCTGAATGGACACGTTCAAATATTGAATACATGAAGGCACAGTTGCAACGCCTGGGATTTGCCTATGACTGGGATCGTGAACTGGCCACCTGTGATCCGGATTATTACAAATGGGAACAGTGGTTATTCGCCCGCCTGGTAGACAAGGGCCTGGCCTATCGGAAAACAGCAACAGTAAACTGGGATCCTGTGGACCAGACCGTGCTGGCCAATGAACAAGTGATTGATGGCAAGGGTTGGCGCTCAGGTGCAATTGTGGAGAAACGTAACATTGAACAATGGTTTCTCCGGATCACGGACTATGCACAGGAATTGCTGGATGACCTGGATAAGCTCCCGGGCTGGCCGGAGCGTGTGCTGACACAACAGCGTAACTGGATAGGTCGGTCTGAAGGTGTGACTATGGATTTCCAGCTTGAAAATAGCGAAGAGAAAATCGGTATTTATACTACGCACCCCGACACGCTAATGGGTGTCACTTATGTTGCTGTTGCTGCTGAACATCCACTAAGCCTGCAGGCTGCTGAGTCCAACCCCGAATTGGTGGACTTCATAGAAGAATGTAAGAAGGGTGGCGTCACCGAGGCCGAGATGGAGACAATGGAAAAGAAAGGCATGGCCCTGGGTCTCAATGTAATTCACCCGGTTAGTGGTGAAGCCGTACCGCTGTATGTCGCAAATTTCGTGCTCATGGGCTATGGCACCGGCGCGGTGATGGCCGTCCCCGGTCATGATCAGCGTGACTGGGAATTTGCTGAAAAATATGGCATCGAGCGCAAACAGGTTATTTTCAGTGCCGATGGTTCTGACTGCAGTATTGAAAAAGAAGCGTACCTTGAAAAAGGCATACTCAGTAATTCCGGTCCCTTTGATGGGCTCGACTCGGAAGCCGCCTTTAATGCGATCGCCGACTGGCTTAAGAAACATGGTAAAGGCGATAAACAAATCAATTTCCGTTTGCGTGACTGGGGCGTTTCTCGGCAACGATACTGGGGTTGTCCCATTCCAATTATTACGGATGCAAATGGTGAAGCGAAAACAGTCTCTGAATTTCCAGTTCGGTTACCGGAAGATGTCATCGTTGATGGCTCAGGTTCACCGCTGAAAAAAATGCCGGAATTTTATGACCTCGGCAATGGTCAGGTTCGTGAAACAGATACCTTTGATACTTTTTTCGAATCCAGCTGGTATTACGCCCGCTATTGCTGTCCTGATGCAGCCGACTCGATGCTTGATGACCGCGCCAGATACTGGCTGCCAGTAGATCAATATATCGGCGGCATTGAACATGCCATCCTGCATTTACTTTACGCTCGTTTTTTTAACAAGCTGATGAGAGATGAAGGGCTGGTAGAAAACGATGAGCCTTTCAGTAAATTGTTAACACAGGGCATGGTTATCGCTGAAACCTATTACCGCACCAATGATGATGGTTCCAAAGAATGGTTTAACCCGGCTGATGTCACGGTCGAACATGACGATAAAGGTACTGCTATCCGGGCGACATTACAGGCAGATGGACAGGAGGTATCCATTGGCGGCATAGAAAAGATGGCCAAGTCAAAAAATAATGGTGTAGATCCGCAGGGCCTGATTGATCGTTATGGTGCCGACACAGTTCGTCTTTACACCATGTTTGCCGCGCCGCCTGAACATACTCTGGAATGGTCTGATGCCGGGGTTGAGGGGGCCCATCGTTTTTTAAAAAGACTCTGGAAACTCTCGGCCACACATCTGCAAACGGGCAATATTGCTGAATTGAAAAAGGACGAATTGACAGAGGCGCAGCAAAAATTACGTCTTAAAATTCATGCCACCATTAGCAAGGTAAATGATGACATTGGTCGTCGCTATACATTTAATACAGCGATTGCCGCCGTCATGGAATTAAGCAACGCCCTGTCTCAGGCCAAAGATGATTCTGATAATGGCAGGGCGATCATGCGTGAAGGGCTGGAGACATCTATTTTGCTCCTGTCTCCGATTGTCCCACACATTACTGATACCCTGTGGCATGAGTTTGGCCACACTGAACCAGCGATAAATGCAGCCTGGCCGGTGGTTGATGAGACTGCACTGGTACAAAATGAGTTGCAGCTTATAGTCCAGGTGAACGGGAAATTACGGGCAAAAATTACCGTCGCCACCGACGCGGACAACAAACAGATTGAAGAAACCGCCATTTCTGACCAGAACGTGCAAAAATTTATTGCTGATAAAGAGATTCGAAAGGTCATTGTTGTGCCCGGACGACTGGTGAATATCGTCGTTTCATAATAAGCTAGGCCTCTGTAAACGTCGGATTTAATAAGGGAACACCAGATGAGACCACTAATATACCCATTAAATAGAGCTACTATTGTTGGCCTGGCCTTCCTGTTGATGGGGCTGAGTGCCTGTGGTTTCCAGCTCAGAGGGGCAAACCTGGAAGGACTACTGGATACAAAAATCTATGTTAATTCTTCTGGTGCCAGCGTCCTTGCTGCCGAGGTAAAAAAACAACTAATAGATGCTGGTGTAAAACCGGTCTCTAGTGCATCAGAAGCTGAATATATCGTCACCTTGAGTAATGAGACATTTAACACAAAAGTACTGGCTGTTTCACCAACCACTGGCAAGGCTGAGGAATACCAGGTTAGCTTTAACGCTATGGTCAAAATTGCCAGCCAAGACAGAGGCACAGCAGCCAGAGCTGAGCCCGTCGCGGCAACACGAGATCTTACTTTCGATGAAGGCTCCGTATTAGGCAAGGTCCAGGAAGAATCAGTTTTGAAGAGAGAGATCGCCAAACAGGTGGCTGCTTCAGTTCTCCGGCGGCTTAGAGCTGCCATTCAATAATGCAAGTAAAGGTAGAACAATTACCTGCCGAAATTAATCGCAAAGGACTTTCCCCGGTTTACCTGCTCAGCGGTGATGAGCCACTACAACTCAATGAAGCTTCAGATTTCATTCGATGCAAAGCCAGAGAGTCGGGTGTAGAAGAACGTGTCGTGCTTGATGTTGCCAAAGACTTCGACTGGAACAGACTGATTGAAGAAAACGCCAACATGTCATTGTTCGCCAGTACCCGGCTTATTGAATTACGCATGGGCACCAGCAAACCAGGCCTGGCAGGCGGAAAGGTTTTGACTGAGTACGCTGAACAACTCGCTGGTGATAATGTCTTACTCATCACCTGTAACAAACTGGAAAAACGTGTTCAGAATAGCAAGTGGTATAAATCTCTGAACAAGGTCGGTGTAACAACCCAGGTCTGGCCTATTGATGCTGAAAAATTGCCTAACTGGATCAGTCAACGCATAAAAAAACATAATAAAACAATTACGGCTGATGCTGCACAGCTGATCGCTGATCGTGTTGAGGGCAATATGCTCGCTGCCAGCCAGGAAATTGATAAACTTTGTTTGCTGGTAAACAACGATGAAATCTCTTTCGATGATGTTGTCTCTGCTGTGACTGATAGCACACGCTTTGATGTCTTCGGCCTCGTTGAATGTGCTTATGCAAACGAAACAAAACGTCTGCTTAGAATGTTAGATGGCCTTAAAAGTGAAGGCCTGGATCCGATGGCAATCTATGGTCCATTGATGTGGGATTATCGACGCTTGTGTACCATGGGCTATCATTTCAGCAACGGTGTTACGCTGGACAAATTATTTGCTGACTATCGAATCTGGGACAGCAAACGTAAACAGGCGATTAAATCTATTTTACAAAGACACGATATAAATAAATTATATAAATTATTAAAGCAGGCAAATGCACTGGACAGAACCATCAAAAGCGCAGAAAGACATACGGCCTGGGATGCCTTGCTAGGCTTGCTGTTGGCTTTTTCCGGACATAACATCAACCCTGCAACCGATTAAAACAGGAACATATAAGAAGTATTAATAAAATGAATGTTAAAGAATACATGCAAGACACAGGTAAACGCGCCAGGACTGCCTCGCGCATTATGGCGAAAACGGATACCGCCACCAAGAACAAGGCACTGGTAAAAATTGCCGATCTTATTATTGAGTCGCAGGAAAAATTGCTAGAAGCCAATGCTCTGGATCTTGCAGCAGGTAAGGCCAATGGCCTGGATGCTGCCTTGCTTGACCGACTTGAACTGACCCCGGCCAGGGTAGAAGCCATGGCCGAAGGACTGCGTCAGGTAGCTGAATTGCCTGATGCCATTGGTGAGATTTCGAAAATGGAAGAAATGCCTTCTGGAATAAAGGTCGGGCGTATGCGCGTACCTTTGGGCGTGGTCGGAATTATTTATGAGTCACGTCCCAATGTCACTGCGGATGCAGCAGGACTTTGTCTTAAGTCTGGTAACGCCACCATCTTACGCGGCGGTTCAGAAGCAGCCAATTCAAACCAGGCCATTGCTGCCCTGATCAAGGAAGGCCTGGAAGCTTGTGGGTTGCCCGGTGATGCCGCACAGGTGATCGAAACAACGGATCGCGCTGCAGTAGGTGAATTACTCACAATGCCTGAATATGTTGATGTCATCATTCCACGCGGTGGCAAGGGCCTGATCGAGCGTGTCAGTAAAGAAGCACGTATGCCGGTGATTAAACATCTTGATGGAATCTGTCATGTTTATATAGATGATCATGCTGATATGGACAAGGCAATCAAGGTTGCCTACAACGCCAAGACCCAGCGATATGGAACATGTAACACCATGGAATGTTTGTTGGTCGCTGAAAGTATCGCTGAACCTTTGTTAAAAAAACTTGCACCTATGTACAAAGAGGCCGGTGTCGAAATCAGAGGTGATGAAAAATCACAAAAGATCTTGCCTGACATAAAGCTGGCAACGGACGAGGATTATCATACAGAATATCTGGCGCCTATCATGTCACTGCGTATTGTTGGCGGCCTGGAAGATGCCATGAATCATATTGATGAATTCAGCTCGGATCACACTGACGTAATTATCACTGAAGATAAAAACAACGCAGACAGATTTCTTCGTGAAGTTGATTCATCTTCAGTCATGGTCAATGCCTCATCACGTTTTGCAGATGGCTTTGAATATGGTCTGGGTGCTGAAATCGGTATCAGTACCGATAAATTTCATGCGCGTGGCCCTGTTGGACTTGAAGGCCTGACTTCACAAAAATACATTGTTATCGGTGATGGTCATATTCGTGAATAGGAATTGTGATTTTTACCTGTTCTTTTTTTTCAGTAATGCCTGAACATAATTATTAAACCATGACGCAGCCGATTGGCATTCTGGGCGGCACTTTTGATCCGGTACATAATGGGCACCTGCATCTGGCAAAGACATTCCTTAAAAAACTGGATCTTGCCGAACTTCGTTTTATTCCTTTAAACAATCCGCCACATCGGCCTGCTCCACTGGCATCTCCCGAACAACGACTGCAGATGTTGAAACTCGCCGTAGAAAACCAAGCGCTTTTGAAAATCGATGATTGTGAACTTCAGAGAGATGAAATCTCATATACGATTGATACCCTGAAAGACCTTCGATCAAAATTCCCCGAGTCACCACTTTGCCTGCTTATGGGGATAGAGAACTTCAAAACCCTGAATACCTGGCACCAATGGCAATCATTGCTGGGTTATGCGCATATTGTCATCGCCAATCGTCCGGGCAGTGATGACAATATAAATAATGAAGAAATAAAGAATTTTATGGATACTTTCACCACAACATCAATAGATGCCCTGCATCAACAAGCGGCAGGGTGCATTATGAAACTGGATATTCCAATGCTTGATATATCATCAACACAAATAAGGAATGATTTTCAATCCGGCTCAAAGTCAAAATCAGAATCATTATTGCCTGATAAAGTGCTAGACTTCATACAGACACATCATTTATATAATACTTGAATATGACCCTGAAATTATGAACCTGGAAAAACTTGCCGAACTCGTTATAGAAACATTGGAAGAAAACAAAGCCACCAATATCATAACGCTTGATGTAAGAGATTTAACCTCCGTCGCTGATTTAATGATAATTGCCAGTGGTACCTCCAGCAAACAAGTTACAGCCATCGCCGAAAAGCTCATAGAAAAAGCCAAAAAAAACAAGGTCCCACCATTCGGCTCAGAAGGCAAACAATACGGTGAATGGGTATTAGTCGATCTCGGCGACATTATTGTCCACATCATGCACCCAACCACACGTGCGCATTACCAACTGGAAAAACTCTGGTCGGTAGCAGATGATTCAGATTCTGCTCAACAGACGGTTCATTAACAAATTATTTTTTTATTTGGTGCCTAAGCGTTGAAGGTTCATCTCATAGCAGTCGGCAAAAAAATGCCAGAATGGATCAACACCGGCTATGTAGAATTCAGTAAACGTATGCCACCGGAACTTCAGATCAATCTGATTGAAATTACACCTTCAACAAGAAATAAATCCACACCCATAGAAAATAATATCAAGGAAGAGGGTGAACGAATACAGTCTGCGATCCCCACTAATTCAAAACTGATTGTCCTGGATGAAAAAGGAAAAATTTTCAGCAGCATAGATCTCTCCAGAAAAATTGAAGGCTGGTTACCCATGGGGCAGGATATTGCTCTCGTCATCGGTGGCGCAGATGGGATTGATCCCGAGATCAAACAAAAGGCAGATGAAAAATGGTCGTTGTCATCATTTACTTTGCCACATGCCTTGGTGAGGGTTGTTGTTGCAGAGCAACTGTATCGGGCGT
>QNEM01000070.1 GCA_003645215.1 Gammaproteobacteria bacterium | reverse complement strand
GACTCCGAATGGATGCTGCGTTCAATATTGTTACCATCGATCAAGATGGCCACGGTCTGGGAAATTGTTATATTTTCCGGATGCGTAGGTATTTCTGTTGTATCTTTCATGGCTATCTAAAACAGGGTTTCTGAAAATGGTTTATCTGAAACCTGATTATACAACTTATTTTTTAATAACGTTGTCCTGATTATAGCGTGGCAATTATGATTTTAGAGATTAAAATGAAACCATGAATAGACGTCTGCTTGTCCTCATCCTGTTTGCCCTGGTGCTGGTCTGGAATTTCGTTTTATTCCCATCGAAAATTGAATTTTCTGATCGTACCAAGGTGCTGCAAGGGCTATCTTTTGCCAAGCCATATAAGATAGCTATTGCCGACTACTGGAAAGCTAAAGGTCAATTCCCTGCCAGGGAAGATTGGAAGTCTGAAACATTGGTTTCGACTGAAATACTGGATAAATCTTTGATTGAATCAATTGTTGTTGGTGAGGAAGACTCTGGCTCTATCAGTCTTTTGTATACCAGCCGCAAAGACCCGAAGGCCGCCGCAGATATTGAGGGAAAGAAAATTGTATTAACACCATCTGCCAATGATGCCGGGATCACATGGAAATGCACGAGCACGTTGCCAGACGAGCTATTACCCCTCGCCTGTCGATGAGCCGTCGTCACTTTGATTAAGCTGTGATAAAAACTGGTTTATTTCATTGAGCATATTCTCAGGATGATTGTAGTCGATCAAAACTTGATGATAACTGCCGTCATTGCCAAGCAGCAGCATAGGAAATGCATTGCCTCCGATTTTGCGGGCGAAAATAATCTCACGTTTAAGCAAAGCTTGAGTTTCCTCAGAGTGTAACTCGCTACCGAATCTATCTACATCCAGTCCGATTTCGTCTGCCAGTTCGATAAGTGTCTCGGTGTCGGATGTATTCCTGGCCTGTAAATAATAAGCATGCTGAATTGCCAGAATCATGGGTTCCTGAAACTGAATATCCTGGAGTTTTGCGGCAAGTGTAGCCCGACAAGCAGGATAGGTACTGCGTCTTGGCTGACATTTCTCCCAGTAATCAAAATTAAACCTTGTTCCCGGTACTCGTGTTTGAATAGTGCGCCAATGATTTTGAATCTGCTGGCGTAAACCCAGTGGCATGAGGTCATCAGTATCTTTGGCGAGACCACCAAGCAGATATTCGAGCTGAAGATGGTTGCCAAGGTTTGCATTCAGCGTATCCAGGGCAGGGCGAAAGCCCCAACACCAACTGCACATCGGGTCGTGAATATAGTAAATTGTTGCCATATTGTTGGAATCAGTAATTATCTGGACTGAATATTAAATGAAAAATGGAAATAGAATAGTCTTAATCTTTTTAGTCGCATTATTATTTAGCCCGTTTGTCTCTGCAGATACCTGCCCTACTGCCGGTGATGTTAAAGACAGAAAAGTCCCCGAGGCTTATGAATGGACCGTCAACTACGAAGTGGCTCTTGATGATCTGCTTGCTGTTACACAATTGTACGCTGTTACTATAGAGAATCACGGGGAGTTTATCTCCTGTAGGTATGACAGTCCCAATAGGGAGGTCAGGCTAGACGGGGTCTCTAAAACTGTAAAATGCCTGATCACTGTTGCCAGTGGTGAATGGTTTACGATGGATAATGGTGCAATCATTTGTCAGGAGGATGATTTGTCAAAATGCCAATATAAATATAAATGTAGGCAGATTCTTCCTGATGAATTTCCTTTGGAATAAAAGAGACCCGGAAAGAGTCTATTGAAGGGGGGAGGAGGGCTAGAATCAGTTCCGGGTCCAGTCACAAATCTCTGAGGAGTCATGTTCTTGCTTCTAATACTAGTAAATATTCAGGAAAGTGTGTGTGAAGCAGTGCACAGATCCGGGGATCATCTGACCGATACTGTGATTTGAATCACAGTTCATCGATCAATTATTGCAATTAATCTATGACTGCTCAGCTGCCTGATTATTTATCAGGCTCATAATTGTCCAGCCAGATTCCGGGGTGATCTCATGCTCCGCCGTAATAATATGCAAACGATCTCGTTGATCAATCGCAAACAGAGGTATTAATTGCTTTGTACGATTACTGATGTAGGTATTATAGTCATACTCATCACTGAGTTGGGTGCTCTTGATCTCTGCGCCTTGCCGTAGAAGTGATGCAATCTGTCCATAAGTTATATCACTATTAAATAATTGAGGGCCACGATGCCGGGTTGACAGGGAATGCTTTTCAGAAAGGATTTGTTCCCTGTTTGTTTTCAACTCAAATATTTTTTGCGCACCGAATTCTGATTTAAATCGCAGACTGGCGAGTGCATTCTGGTTGGCATTACCTGTCATCGCCAGCATTTTACCTATCCCAGTAAGATCAAGATTACGGTCAGCATGTTCTGACGTGGGGTTGCCATAGTAGGTATTCAGGCCATCCATTCTTGCCTGGCTTATATTTTCCCAGTTGCTATCAGTCAGGATGACATTAATTCCTGATTCCTGTAGTGCCTTGCCAATGGCTCGAGCGACATTGCCGGCCCCTACGATTAATAAACCTGTTGGCGGAGGCTCTCTGACACCTAACCAATGGGCAATGTATTTTGCCGTTGCGCTTTGTATAACGACGGTACCAATGATAATAAAAAAAGTGAGTGGCACGAGAAATGATGCTTCAGGATAGCCTGCGGCTTCAAGGCGGATGGCAAAGAGTGATGCGACAGCAGCGGCTACAATACCTCTTGGGCCTATCCAGGAAATTAATAGTTTCTCTTTTGGTTTTAAATCTGAATTGTAGGTGGAGACCCAGACTGATATAGGCCTTGCCAAAAACATCATTACTGCAAGTATGCCCAGGGCATGCCAACCGATTTCCCTGAATTGGTAAAATTCAACACGTGCCGCAAGAATAATAAACAAACCTGAAATCAGTAAAACACTCAGGCTTTCCTTGAAATCAAGAATATCATCGATGTCTGTATCTTTCAGGTTTGCCAACACCATCCCCATGACGGTGACGGCGAGTAAGCCAGATTCGTGAGCCAGATAATCGGCGCCAGCATAAACTGCAAACACCAGCGTTAGAGAAAGGACATTGCGCAGGTACTCAGGGATTAGATGTCGGCGCAGTATCTCTCCAAGAAGATATGCGGCGACTGCACCAGACGTTACACCAACAAGCACGATACGTCCGAATACCAGGGAAATAATTTCCAGTGCATTTCCTGCCTGGCTGGAGATGATGAAATCAAACACGAGCACGGCCAGTAATGCACCAAGCGGATCAATCACAATCCCTTCCCAACGAAGTATATTGGCGATCTTTGCATTGGGTCTGACAGTACGAAGCATTGGCATGATGACAGTGGGCCCGGTGACTACAACAACGGCGCCAAATAAAAACGATAATTCATAGGGGAAGCCAATCAAAATATGTGTTGCGACAGCAGTAATCAACCAGGTGATTAATGCACCGACTGTGATCAGGTTACGCACAACAGAAGCAAGGCCCCTGATTTCATCGAGTTTGAGTGTCAGGCTACCTTCAAAAAGAATGACTGCGACGGAAAGAGACACCATCGGGAATAATAATTCCGCAAACAGCTTATCTGGGTTCAGCAAGCCGGTGACCGGGCCAACGATCATGCCACACAGCAAGAGGAACAATATTGCGGGTAGTCGAGCCCACCACGCCAGCCATTGGCAGGCGATTCCCAAGACACCGATCCCGGCCAATGAAATGAGGATATGACTATTCAAGATTTCATTCTATCAGGGCTTAATCCTGCCAAGGTTTATATCTGATTTATTGATCAGGCTTGAGGACAAGGAGGAATGTCCATGCGAATATAAAGTACAGAGCTGCTGGCCCTGATGCCATACTCTTATCTGTTACTAATCGGGACGTTTGAATACCAGGGTGGCATTAGTGCCACCAAAGCCAAAGCTATTGGACATAATGGTATTGAGTCCGGCATTATCTTCTCTCTGGGTGACAATTTTCATTCCTGCAGCACCTTCATCCATTTCAGTAATGTTTGCAGAGGCGGCAATAAAATCATCATTCATCATGAGTAGCGAATAGATGGCTTCATTGGCACCTGCTGCACCAAGACCATGTCCTGTTAGGGATTTAGTGCCACTGATTCTGGGAGCATCATCACCAAATAATTCCTTGATGGCATTAAGCTCGGCAATATCCCCGGCAGGGGTACTGGTTGCGTGTGTATTGATGTAATCAATGGGTGTATCGACAGTTGCAGTTGCCTGCTGCATACAACGCAGAGCTCCTTCACCAGAAGGTTTGACCATATCTACACCATCAGACGTTGCGCCATAGCCGACGACTTCAGCATAGATATGTGCATTTCTCTGTAATGCATGTTCCAGTTCCTCCAGGACAAGGATGCCACCGCCACCGGAAATCACAAAACCATCACGATTTGCATCGTAAGGTCTTGATGCGATTTCTGGAGTGTCATTATATGTTGAGGAAAGTGCACCCATGCTGTCGAACAGGAGCGTACTGGTCCAGTGCACTTCATCACCACCACCGGCAAAAATAACATCCTGTTTCCCGGATTGAATGATTTCGTAGGCATTACCAATACAATGTGCACTGGTGGCACATGCAGAACTGATGGAATAGTTAACGCCCTTTATTTTATAGGCAACAGCAAGGCAGGCACTGACGGTGCTTGCCATAATCTTGGGCACCATTGTTGGCCCAACCTTGCGCGCACCTCTTGATCGCATCAGATCGATTGACTCAACCAGATTCTGATTTGAACCACCACCCGAGCCAGCTATTAATCCAACTCTTGGGTTTGAAATTTCATCTTCTGTCAGACCTGAAACTTCTACGGCTTCCTTCATTGCCAGATAGGCAAAGGCTGCAGCATCACCCATGAAGCGTTTAAGTTTTCTATTGATTAATTCTTCAAGATTGAGACGAATTGGTCCATGTACATGAGAACGAAACCCAAGTTCTGCATATTCTTCACAGAATTCAATCCCGGATTTACCGGTTTTCAGTGACTCGGTGACTTCTGCCCTGTTATTACCAATACTGGAGACAATACCAAGGCCAGTGATTACAACGCGCTTCATTAAAGTACCTCTGTTAAAAACCTGTTGTTGATTCAAATAAGCCTACACGCATATCCTTGGCTGCATAAATTTCCTTACCATCAACGGACATTGTTCCATCTGCGACACCCATAGTCAGTGTTCTGAAGATCAGCCGCTTAATGTTAATTCTGTAAGTGATCAACTTCGCCCCAGGTAATACCTGGCCGGTAAATTTCACCTCACCTGCCCCCAGTGCTCTACCCCTTCCGGGTGCACCAGTCCAGCCTAGATAAAATCCAAGTAGTTGCCACATTGCATCCAGACCAAGGCAACCAGGCATTACCGGATCACCATGGAAGTGACAGTTAAAAAACCAGAGATCCGGTTCAATGTCCATCTCAGCAACGATCAATCCTTTTTCATAATTCCCACCTTCATCACTTATAGATGTGATTCTATCAAACATGAGCATCGGAGGTGCGGGTAACTGCGCATTGCCTTCTCCAAATAGCTCGCCTTCACCTGATTTAATCAGGTCCTCGTATGTATATTTATTTTTTTTATTCATATCCGTACTAGTATCGCACGGGAAACACACTTGAAAAACCTGTTTATAGATTAATATATAGAGAACCTCTGCCGAAGAAGCAAGTAGTACTTATGAACATACAGATCGTAAGGGGTGATTATCCGTTTATGTTCAGTGGAACAATTGAAAAACGATTACCTGCAATGGAGCGTGTTCTATTCGTCCATCATGGTACACAACAGCGTCTTTATCCCTTTGCTCTGGTCAGCGAATCAGGTGTCATTAATGATGCACTGGGTAAACTGAAGATAGAAATATTTGGCAAGCAGGGAACCTTGTAAGCTCTAGACGCAAAACAGATAAAAAAATCAAAACAAATAGTTTCAGTCACTGCCTGGTCAAGACAGCTTGATGATCAGATATTGAGCTTTGAGTTCACCGACAATCAAATCAGGGATAGAGAAACAGGATCACAATGGAATATGCTGGGCAAAGCAACCAGTGGGTCATATATTGGTCGACAATTAAACGAGGTCGATAGTGGCGTGCATTTTGCGTTTGCATTGTTGGCATTTCACCCGGATTCAGACAGCTACCAGAGACCATGACCAGAAACGATGACCAGAAACCATGACCAGAGACGATGACCAGAAACCATGACCAGAGACGATGACCAGAAACCATGACCAGAGACGATGACCAGTGTAGTCAATCGCTAGAATTCCGAGACTAAAATATTAGCTCTCTTGACACTGCTACCCCTACCGTTAGACTCCCTGCAGTGCACAATAAATCAGGGTGTCTTAATGTCAGCAGATAGTATTTTAATCAATAGAAGAAAGAGTGTCGGCGTCAAGGTCGGGTCAGTGATGATCGGCGGCGGCGCACCTATCGTTGTCCAGTCGATGACAAATACAGACACCGCAGATGCCGAAGCAACGGCGAAACAGGTTCAACAACTCGCGGCTGCGGGTTCAGAACTTGTCCGTATTACAGTGGATACTGAAAAGTCGGCCAGTCAGGTTGCTTCAATAAGAGAGAAACTGGATGCTATGGGATGTCATGTTCCTTTGATCGGTGATTTTCACTATAACGGTCATACCTTGCTGGAAAAATATCCTGATTGTGCGGAAGCCCTGGCCAAGTATCGAATTAATCCAGGCAATGTTGGCTTTGGCAGGAAAAAAGATAATCAGTTTGCTGTGATGATCGAAAAGGCGATTCAATATAAAAAGCCAGTTCGTATTGGTGTGAACTGGGGCAGTCTGGATCAACAATTACTAACGCAAATGATGGATGATAATGCCAGCCTGGCTGAACCGCATGATACTGATGATGTGATGAAAGAGGCCTTGATCGTTTCTGCATTGAACAGTGCGGAAAAAGCTGAAGAGATTGGTTTGGCTCGGGATCAAATCGTCCTTTCATGTAAGGTCAGTGGTGTGCAGAAACTGATTTCTGTTTATCGAGACCTTGCAGCACGTTGTGATTATGCGATTCATCTAGGGCTCACAGAAGCAGGCATGGGCTCAAAGGGGATTGTTGCATCGACGGCGGGTATGGCAATACTGCTACAGGAGGGGATTGGCGATAAGATACGTGTGTCCTTGACACCCGAGCCTAATGGGGACAGAACCAACGAGGTCATTGTCGCCCAGGAGATGTTGCAAACCATGGGACTGCGATCATTTACACCCCTGGTAACAGCTTGCCCTGGATGCGGCAGAACCACCAGCACCGTATTTCAGAAATTGGCAAATTCAATTCAAGCCCATGTCCGTAGCCAGATGCCGATTTGGCGAGAAAAATATATTGGCGTTGAGGATATGAACCTGGCCGTAATGGGTTGTGTGGTAAATGGACCTGGCGAAAGCAAACATGCGGACATTGGTATTAGTTTGCCAGGCACAGGAGAGACACCTACTGCTCCCGTATTTATTGATGGCAAAAAAGCCATGACGCTTAGAGGCGATAATATTGCCGAAGAGTTTCGAGTTATCGTAGATAACTATGTTGAGAACCGCTATTCTCATAGATAGTCTGCTTTGTGCGCATTTTGTGATGTGGATCAAATCATTTTAGAAGTAGAAGTGTTAAAAATCGCAGAGTAAAAATAATAAAAATTCAAATACATATAATGAGGCATCAAACAATGAAACAATTATCTTTTGCATTAAGTCTTTTCATATTATTTTCAGCAGGTGGTGTCTTAGAAAGTCGTCAGGCATTGGCTGATGACGTCGCTTATTGGGGCACTTCTTACGGACAGGTCTGGAAGAATAGTTTTGGAGAGTGTTGGGGCAGTAATAGCAAGACTACCGATGCAGCGTCGGCCTGTGGTGTCGTTGAAGAAGAGCCTGTTTCAATGCTAGCTGCTGTTGTGCGGGATTCAGATGGTGATGGTGTGATTGACGAGAATGATGATTGTTGGAATACACCGACTGGAGTGACGGTCAAAAGTAACGGTTGTGGTGTTGACAGTGATGGAGACGGTGTTCCTGATCACCTGGACAAATGCCCTGGTACAGCACTTGGTACCGTGGTTTATACAGATGGCTGCCCAATGGTGCTTGCCAGACTGGAAGGTATTCATTTTGCCTTTGATAGTGCAAAGTTGACCAGTGATGCTAAATCCATTCTGGATGGTGCATTAGGTTCGATCAATACCAACCCAGGTGCTCATTTAACCGTAGAAGGACACACTGACGGTACAGGGTCTGATTCCTATAACTATAATTTGTCACAACGTCGTGCCCAATCGGTAGTTGACTACCTAAGCTCTAATGGTGTTGCAGCTTCGCGGATGAGTGCTGTAGGTAAAGGTGCTAGCAGTCCAGTTGCCTCTAACGACACTAGCGATGGCCGTGCTCAAAATAGACGGGTAGAAGTGATCGCCAAATAGTTAGTCTGACAAGCAGATCGTAAGGGGTGCCGGGAATTATTCCCTGCACCCCTTTTTTATGTACAGGATGTACTGTATGTCGCGGCTGCATGGATGCAGAGGAGCGGCTATGTACAGGATATAGAGCAACGCAGGAGCAGTTGCCGAGGATGTAGTGCCTGTATGTTGCATAAAGCAACATTTAAGGCAGACAAATCATTAATAGTTACCGCTATCTTCAAAGCAGACTAATCTTTCTTTGAGAAATCGCTGTTTATGGCTTATTGTTACGGATCTCTCCTGATTTAAGTCTATTCCAGGGGACCGAGGGTAACAACTGAATTAATTG
>QNEM01000069.1 GCA_003645215.1 Gammaproteobacteria bacterium | reverse complement strand
TTATTGCCAGTGTTGAGGGTATTCATCTTTCAGGTTTTCTAACAGCCAGGCGGGATGCTCATTATTGGCTGATTCATTGTCAGCAATAAGCTCTGGAAATTTATCGTGTTCTCTCTGGTAACGTCTTAACACGGCATTGACCAGGTTTTTTGCCCAGGTTTTTTTCAAATCCTTACAGCTTTCAACGCTTGCCGAAACAGCTGCGTGGGCAGGTGTTCGCATATGATCAAGTTGATAGAGGCCAATCAGGATAAGTGCTTTGACATCACTATCTTTCTTTTTGAGTTTCTTATCCAATAGTCTACTGAGGATAAAATTCAGACTGAAATAATGGCGCATTACGCCATAACAAAGCGCCTGGGCGAGGGCACGTTCTCGTGGATCTGTTACCAGATCCAGGTCAAGCGGCATTAATATCGCAAGAGATTGTTGATCTGCAAATACCTTTGCAAGAATTCTGGATGCGACTGCACGCGCCTGTCTGGATTCTGGTTTTGTATTAATTGTTGACACCGAAGTTCGGATTGCCGTTTAGAAAATCTGCTGCGGACATGGCGCGTTTACCCTGTGGCTGTAATTGTAAAATTCTGAGTACGCCCTGGCCTGTTGCGACATCAATCCCCGCTTTGCCAGTTTGAATGATCTCGCCCGCTGGTGAAGTAGTTTCGATATCAGATACCTCTGCCTGCCATATTCTAAGGGGTAGGCCTTGCAGCTCCGTATGGCAGACAGGCGCAGGATTAAAAGCCCGTATGGCACAATTAATGTTAATAGCAGATTCAGTCCAGTCGATCCTGGCCTCGGATTTGGTAATTTTCCCGGCATAACAAGCCTGTGATTCGTCCTGGTCAACAGGCACCAGCTTGCCCGGAATCACTTTGTCTAGTACTTCAAGTATGCATTCACTACCAAGAGAAGCCAGTCTTTCGTGTAGATTAGCTGATGTATCAGTTGTGTTTATTGGACATTTCTTCTGTAGCAGCATCGGGCCGGTATCCAGACCGATATCCATTTGCATGATAGTGATGCCCGTTTCCTCGTCTCCTGCCTGGATGGCACGCTGAATTGGTGCCGCACCCCTCCATCTGGGCAGCAGGGAGGTATGTATATTAATACAACCGTATTTGGGTGCATTCAGGATAGTTTCAGGTAACAACATTCCATAGGCGGCCACTATCATCAAATCCATCTCTGCGATCCTGTCCTGCAGCGCAATTAATTCGGATGCAGAGGGTTGCAGGATGTCCAGTCCATGTTCAAGCGCCAGTGTTTTTACAGGACTTGCCGTGAGCTTACGTCCCCGACCGGAAGGTCGGTCGGGCTGGGTTAGCACCATTCTGATCTGATGTTCCGATTTTTCCAGTATTGCCTTCAATATGGTTGTTGCCAGCTCAGGTGTGCCGGCGAAGGCTATATTCAATATATTCCGGGGCAATTCCCTCTGGCGCAGGTTTTTCATGTGTGCTTATTCCGAACGAAGTTTTTGAATCAGAGGACGGGTACTTGAAATTTTTCTTGTTTATCAAGCTTTTTGCGTAAACGCTGTCTTTTCATGGGAGACAGGTAATCGATAAATAATTTCCCATCAAGGTGGTCTATTTCGTGCTGGATGCAGATAGCCAATAGACCATCGGCATCATCTTCGATGACTTCACCATTGAGATCCATATATCGATATTTAATCTTCTCGGCGCGAGTCACCATTTCGTAGTATTCAGGGACTGACAGGCAGCCCTCCTGACTTTCTTCAGTCCCTTCAGAAGATAAAATCTCTGGATTAATCAAGCACATAGATTCATTCTTGTCTTCTGATAGATCAATAACGACAAGGCATTTCTGGATGTTTACCTGTGTTGCAGCAAGGCCAATACCACGATTAGCGTACATCGTTTCCAGCATATCTTTCGCCAATGCGTGGCAATTTTCATCTACATTTTCGACAGGAACAGCCTTTTTACGCAGTCTGCTATCAGGGAAATGCAGGACTTCTAGTAGTGCCACAGGGGGTTTTACTCCTTTGTCAGGTAACTTACTGATAGTATACAGAAAAATGATTTTTTCGTAACAAACAGCTGAATAAAGTGTGATCTTACTTATATTTTGCGTATTTTTTTGCTAATCTACATTAAGGAACGTACGTAAGGTAATAATCATGTTTAAGAAAATCTATTTTTTACTGGTATTTTTATCGTTTGCATCTATTGCGGTTGCTGACACGGTAAAGCTAAATCCTGATCACCCGGACGACTATGTGGTCCAGAAAGGCGATACACTCTGGGACATCTCGGCGCGGTTCTTACAGGAACCATGGTATTGGCCAACAATCTGGCAGGGTAACCCCCAGATTACGGATCCGCATCTTATCTATCCAGGTGATATTGTCTCTCTGTCAATAATCGATGGGAAGCCACTTTTAAGTGTTAGTGGTTCGGGTATGGTCACCAATGGTCGTAATGTCAGGCTATCTCCTGCTGTACGTTCTGACGACAGAGATGATGCTATCCCGACAATCCCAGTCGATGCTATACAACAGTTTCTAAGCCGTCCCCGTATTGTTACTGATGCGGAAATGTCTAGCTGGCCCTATGTCGTATCCAGTTATGATCAACACCTGATATCGGGTTCGGGTAGTAAGTTATATGTAAGGGGCCTGAATGATGATGCGGCTGAGACCCGTTATTCAATATATCGAAAAGGCTCTGCATACATTAACACACGCAAGGATCCTGACAGGGTTCTGGGATATGAGGCACTTTACCTGGGTGATGTAGTGATTGAGAAACGGGGAGATCCTGCCTCAGCAATCGTGATCCTGTCTAAACAGGAAATCCTTAATGGCGACAGACTCGTTTTGGAATCTGATGAGGATGCCAGTAACACATTTGTTCCGAGTGCTCCACTGAATGATGTTGATGCAAATATATTATCTGTTATCAATGGTGTTGCCGAGATAGGTCAATATCAGGTTGTCGTGGTTGATGTAGGCGAAAATGATGGCGTTGAGGTAGGTAATATTCTGGGCATTTATCAAAGTGGTAATATTGTCAGAGATGAGATAGCGACAGAGTCAAAAGGAAATTATGAGGTACATCCAGATGATTTCGTCAGTGCAACAGGGAAGAGTTTAAATAACTCTTCACTGGTTGCTTATCTGGGTCGACCCAATGCCAGGCCGGAATACGTGGAATTACCTGAGGAGTATGCTGGCGTTCTGATGGTGTTCCGGACATTCGAAAACGTCAGTTATGGTTTGGTGATGAAGGCAGTTAGTTCTATTCATGTACTTGATAGTGTAAGAAATTTGTAAATATAAAAAATTCTTTACATCAATGTATTAACAAAGGCCGCTTTTAGCGGCCTTTGTTGTTTTTCTCATAACAAAAATATCATCCAGCAACTAATTTGTGATGAACTTCTGTTGGTGAGATTTTTCAAAAAATATTTTGATGAAGACTGGAAATTGATGCATTATCAACAGCGGTTACCAAATATAGATCAGGATGATCAGGAATATGGCGATAGACAATGAAGATCGTGCTTTTTGGTTAGCACTCAACCGTGTCAAGGGACTTGGCCCTGTTGGCCAAAGAAAATTACTTGATGCCTTTCCCTCGATAAAAGAAATATTCTCTGCAGATGCCCATGCACTAAAAGCGTCTGGTCTTAAGGAAAAATCAATAAACGCTATTTGTCAGCCCGACTGGGAAGGTGTTGAAGCTGATATGCTCTGGTTAGATAGTCCGCAGCATCACCTTGTGACAATTGCCAGTGATGAATATCCGCTGTTACTCAGAGAGATCCCTGATCCACCCGTTGTCTTGTTTGCTCACGGTTGTCTACAGGTATTAAAAAGTATTCAGATTGGAATTGTCGGCAGCAGGAATCCAGATGCAGCTGGTCGCAAGCTTGCTGATGAATTTGCCCGTGAACTTGTTTACGCAGGCGCAACTGTTACAAGTGGCCTGGCCCTGGGTATAGATGGTTGCAGCCATCAGGGTGCGTTGGCTGCCGGTGGTCATACTATCGCTGTCACAGGAAATGGTCTGGATATGATTTATCCTGCAAGGCACAAAGCCCTGGCTGAAAAAATTGTCGACAGAGGTATTCTGGTTTCAGAGTTTTCGCCAGGCACCAAACCCATCCCGGCAAACTTTCCCCGGCGCAACAGGATTATCAGTGGCATGAGTACGGGAGTTCTGGTGATACAGGCAGCGTGTCGAAGTGGTTCACTCATCACCGCACGTTATGCGATGGAGCAGGGGCGTGAGGTATTTGCCATTCCAGGTTCTATCCACAATCCGCTGGCAAAAGGTTGTCATGCATTAATCAGGCAAGGCGCCAAGTTGGTGGAATCAGTTGAAGATATTGTTGAAGAACTGGGTTCTCTTGTGACGGTTGTTATGGGTGAAAATGTTACTGAAGAAACAGGTCAAAAAATTGCTCAGGGCAAAGAAGCACTTGACGCAGATTACAAAGTGTTGCTTGATAGTATGGCATATGACCCCATATCTATTGATAGATTGATTGAATTAACAGGATTGACGATTGATTCAGTTTCCTCCATGCTTTTAATACTCGAACTTCGTGGTTTGGTAGTTTCGCAAGCAGGTGGAGTTTACATACGAGCTAACTAGAGAAATTAGTAAATGAAAGAAACAGTATTAGATGTATTGATGTATCTTTTTGACAATTACGAAGATGAGGACGTCAAATTGACACCTGATCAGGATGCTCTGAGAGATCAGCTTCTTGATGCAGGCTTTGCTGAGCGCGAAGTAGGTAAGGCTTTTGACTGGCTGGAAGAACTGGCCACGCAAAAAGATAATCATTACCCTTCCCCGGATACCGGGACATCGGCTTCAAGAATTTATCATGGTAAAGAACTGGAGAAACTTGATACTGAATGTCGAGGTTTCCTGCTTTTCCTGGAACAGGCCGGGGTACTGGATATTCAGAACCGTGAGCTGGTTATTGATCGTGTGATGGCGCTTGAATCAGAAGACATCGATCTACACCAGCTTAAATGGGTTGTACTCATGGTGCTGTTTAATCAACCTGGTAAAGAAGCAGTTATCACGTGGATGGAAGATATCGTGATGGATGATTTGAATGCGAATATGCATTAAACATCCTGAATCATTTTAAAACGGCATTCCCCAATTTTTATCACAAGTTGCAGAATTACATATTAACTGGACTGGACTGGAATTTTTTGAATGAGCAAATCATTAGTTATAGTTGAATCCCCCGCGAAGGCAAAAACAATCAATCGATACCTTGGTAACGACTATAAGGTATTGGCATCTTACGGGCATGTACGCGATCTGTTACCCAAGACCGGTGCCATCGATACAGAGAACGGGTTTGAGATGAAGTATCAGGCCATTGAGAAAAATGCCAAAGCGGTTGATGCAATTATCAAGGCACTCAAAAAAGCAGATACATTATATCTGGCGACTGACCCGGATCGTGAAGGTGAGGCCATTGCCTGGCATCTACATGAGTTATTAAAAGAGCGCGGATTGATGGAAGGTAAAGAATCACACCGCGTTGTTTTTCATGAAGTCACAAAAAATGCAATTCTGGATGCAGTTGCACATCCAACAAAATTGTCGATTGATTTAATCAATGCACAACAGGCGCGTCGGGCACTGGATTATCTGGTGGGTTTTAACCTTTCACCATTACTCTGGAAAAAGATTCAACGTGGTTTGTCGGCTGGTCGTGTACAGAGTCCAGCATTGAGGATGATCGTCGAGCGTGAAATGGAAATAGAGAAATTTAATCCGCAGGAGTACTGGACGATAGAGGCAGATCTTGAAAAAGAAAAAGCTAAATTTCTTTCACGATTGACTTTTTTACATGGTGAAAAATTGAAACAGTTCACCATCACAGAAGGTGAGACGGCGAACAAGGCCTACGAAGAATTACTAGAGGCAGCCAATGGCAATTTAACCGTTAGCAAAGTCGAGAAGAAACAACGTAAACGTCAACCAACAGCACCGTTTATCACTTCAACCATGCAACAGGAGGCAGTGCGTAAACTGGGAATGACAGCTCAGCGCGCCATGCGTGTCGCACAACAATTATACGAAGGTATTGATATTGGCGGTGATGAAGGAACCGTTGGTCTGATTACTTACATGCGTACAGATTCAGTTGTATTGGCAAAGGAAGCGCAGGAAGAGATTAGAGAATTTATCGGTGAACGCTATGGTAAAAATAATGTACCGGAGGAACCTCGCGTATACAAAACAAAATCCAAGAATGCACAGGAAGCACATGAAGCGATACGACCAACCACAGTAAGACACGTACCCGGTGAAATAAAATCTTCGCTGGATGCAGATCAATTTAAGTTATACGAATTGATCTGGAAACGTACAGTCGCCAGTCAGATGATACATGCGACGATTGACACAGTTGCTGTTGATATGGCTTGTGGTGAAGGTAATGTTTTTCGCGCTAATGGTTCGAGCATTGCCGATCCGGGTTTCATGGCAGTCTATCTGGAAGGACAGGACGAGGCGAAAACAGAAGATGATGAAAAATTATTGCCACCACTGAAAGAAGGTGATGTTGTCAAGCTACTCGAAATCAGGCCAGAACAACATTTCACTGAGCCGCCTCCGCGTTTTACAGAGGCCAGTCTGGTGAAAACCCTGGAAGAATACGGTATTGGCAGACCTTCAACCTACGCAAGTATTATGTACACACTCAAGCAAAGAGAATACGTAGAGTTCGAGCAAAAACGCTTTACGCCAACCGATGTGGGTCGTGTGGTCAATAATTTTCTGACCAAGCATTTTACGGATTATGTAGATTACGATTTTACTGCGCGTCTTGAAGATGAACTGGATGCAGTTTCCCGGGGCGAGAAAGAATGGCTGCCCTTGATGAAGAATTTCTGGGAGAAATTTGAGAAACAAATCAAGGAAAAGGAAGAAACCGTTAGTCGCAGTGAAGCGCTTCAGGCCAGGGAACTGGGGACAGATCCTAAAACAGGCTCGCCGGTATCAGTACGTATTGGTCGTTATGGTCCTTTTGCTCAAATTGGCACAAAAGAAGATGAAGACAAGCCAAAGTTTGCCGGCCTGCTTCCCGGTCAGAAGCTGGACAGTATTACCCTGGAAGAAGCCCTGGCGCTTTTCAAGTTGCCAAGGGAGATGGGCGAAACAGAAGAGGGCGAAGAAATCGTCGTCAGTGCCGGGCGCTTTGGCCCCTACATTCGTTATGGCAGTAAATTTGTCTCTCTTAAGGAAGATGATCCTTATACAGTAGGTCTGGAGAGATGTCTGGAGCTGATTGCCGCCAAGAAAATTGAAGATGCCGAGAAACAGATCAATATTTTTGAAGAGGAAGGTATCAGTGTCTTGAAGGGACGCTATGGGCCATATGTGACCGATGGCAACAAGAATGTGAAGATACCAAAAGATGTTGAACCAGCAGATCTTAGCGTGGAAGACTGCCAGAAGATGATCGCTGAAGCACCAGACCGGCCACGTCGAGGGGCCAAGAAAAAGGCCAAGAAAAAGGCCAGTAAAAAGAAAGCGGCTAAAAAGAAGGCGACTAAAAAGAAAACTACCAGGAAGAAGACAAAGAAGAAAACTGCGAAAAAGGCCAGCGAGACGACCAGTTAAATGAGTTAATACTCTAGTCAGTAGAGCACATCATTTTTGTAGCTTCATTCTGTCAGTAGCCACAGCCTGAGAAGATTATGGGTAATTTTCATCTGCATCTAGCCGTCAAGACCTTGAACCAGGGTGGCATCATTGCCTATCCAACGGAAGCCGTGTTTGGTCTGGGTTGTATTCCTGAAGATGTTTACTCCGTGGCCAGAATCCTGTCTCTAAAAGGTCGATCGGTTAGTAAAGGTCTGATATTGGTCGCTGCCAGTCCTGAGCAACTGGATCCATATGTCGACTATCCAGATAATGAACTGAGACAGAAAGTTAGTGCCTCGTGGCCAGGGGCTGTTACCTGGGTGTTACCAGCAACAGCAAACGTCCCCGGCTGGATTACAGGCTATAAGCATACGGTTGCAGTGCGAGTATCAGCCCATCCAGTTGTACAGGCGCTATGTAAGGAGGCCGGTGTGATTGTCTCAACAAGTGCGAATCCAGCGAGGAAAATACCAGCCACGAATGCCTTCAGGGTTAGAAGCTATTTTGGTAATGAAATCGATTACATATTGTCAGGAAATACAGGCGACAAGGGACTACCAACAGAAATCAGGGATGCAATAAGTGGTAATGTCTTACGCACCGGTGATTAAAGCTTTAAATTAATCCTCAATTAGACCAGTTTTCAGTCCCTTGGCATATTGACAGTACCTCCAGATTGTCCGAGAATGTGCGGCTGATTTCGGAGGGGTACCCAAGCGGTCAACGGGATCAGACTGTAAATCTGACGGCTCAGCCTTCGGAGGTTCGAATCCTCCCCCCTCCACCACCACGGACGAGCAGTAATATAAAGTATTTGGCACTGTTTTGTGCCGGATAGGCGGGTGTAGTTCAACGGTAGAACCTCAGCCTTCCAAGCTGATGGTGTGGGTTCGATTCCCATCACCCGCTCCAGATTTGAGTATAGTTGGCCTGGTGGCCAGTGATTTATGAACGTATCTGCTCATATAGCTCAGTCGGTAGAGCACTTCCTTGGTAAGGAAGAGGTCACCGGTTCAAATCCGGTTATGAGCTCCAGATTTATTGCTGTAGCAGGTTTTGTTTTTTTACTTGGTTATTAATATTAAATTGTTGAGGAGAAGCTCCTAATGTCGAAGGAGAAATTTGAACGAACGAAACCACATGTAAATGTGGGAACGATAGGTCACGTTGATCATGGTAAGACGACACTGACAGCGGCGATTACCAAGGTCATGG
>QNEM01000068.1 GCA_003645215.1 Gammaproteobacteria bacterium | reverse complement strand
TATTTATTTCATCTGCATTTGAACTCCCGGTAACAACTTCAATGCCGATCCCGCCAGATTCCTTGAATGCCGTCAGGAACCTTCTAAGCCAGCTGGCCGTGATGTTATAGCGCAGCGGATGAGCAAGAATTGCCTCACCACCTGCATCTTTTAATAGCTTGATACCCGATTCCATTTCTACCCAGCTTGTTTTAACGAAGCCAGGCTTATTGTGGACCAGATATTTTTTAAAAACCTCTCTGCTGTCAGCAGCAAACCCCTGATGGATGAGGACGCGAGCAAAATGACTACGGGTAAGTGTATTGGCTCCTGCCAGCGCTCTGGCTTCATAATATGCTTTTGTGACACCAATCTTTTCCAGTTTTTTGCCTATATTGATTGCTCGTTGCTCGCGTAATTCTTCAGTCTCTTTGAGCGATGCTTGTAATTTTCTGTTAGCGGGGTCTATACCAAGACCTACAATATGAAAATTCTTATCCGTCCATGTGACTGATAACTCAACGCCAGGTAGCATTTTAATGTTCTGCTTGCTTGCCTCATTCTCGGCTTCAGTAATACCCTCTGTGCTGTCGTGATCAGTAATGGCAAGGACATCAATACCACTGCTTTTTGCTTTAACAACCAGGGCTTTTGGTGAAAGTTCGCCATCTGAAGCAGTTGTATGTGTGTGTAGATCGTAAACAGGGGACATACAGGGTTTTTAATCTCTGAAATTTGTATATTGTAGTGGCAGTGACAGACCTGCATCTTTAAGTAGAGCCATCACTGCCTGTAGATCATCCCGCTTTTTACCAGTGACACGAACCTGTTCTCCCTGAATGGTACTCTGGACTTTCAGTTTTGACTCTTTTATCAGTTTGGTAATTTTTCTTGTCAGTTCTTTATCAAGTCCCTGTTTGACAATAATAATTTGTCTTGCCTCGTTATTTGACTCCTTGATATCACCCTTGTCCAGACAGCCAGTATCAATTTTTCTCTTGGCCAGCTTATTTTGCAATATGTCGAATATCTGGTCTATCTGAAATTCTGCCGGGGCAATCAAGGTCATTTCTGCCTCTTTGCATTCAACGCGTGAATTACTACCCTTAAAATCAAAACGGGTGGAGACTTCTCTATTGGTCTGATCAATGGCATTTGAGAGTTCATGCATATCGACTTCTGAGACAACATCAAATGAAGGCATTTTGGGTTCCTCGAAAACTATTAATTATTTAATTCGCACAGTATAACAATTATTAATGCAGTTTTTTCGCCTCATCACTGTGTAAAATAATTTGTCCATCAGGGTGGTCAAGTTGCATATGGTCGACGCCCTGCCCAATAAAAGTGATGGACCCCTGGTACCTGTCATGCCCATCGATACTGAACTCAAAATGATAACGACGGAGTAATTTAAGCTGATTACGATTATCTCTGCTGATTGCAACCTTATGCAGGGCAACTGTCTGGTCCAGTAATTGCAGATCCATTGTCCGGCAGCTGACTTTACATTTGTGTATGGCAATTTCTCGTAGACGTAAACTGTTTTGCCAGAACCATACCAGTATTGCCAGTGCAAATAAAAATGTCAGCGCATTCATTCTGGATTGACAACTGCATGTTTAAATTGAGGTGTCATGATTTCAATAAATCTATCTTTATCGCGGACAATAAACAGGGCAGCAAGGTTTTCCCTGAGTGCTAATTCAGAACCACGCTCTGGACCAAGCACAAGCAGGGCGGTGGCCAAGGCATCTGCAGTCATGGCTGAAGGATGTAAAACTGTTACAGAAGCGAGTTTATGTGTGATTGGTTTTCCCGTTGATGGATCGATGGTGTGTGAGTAGCGGATGCCATTATCTTCAAAATAATTACGGTAATCGCCTGATGTTGCCATAGCAGTATTGTTCAGGATGATGACCGTTTGTACGGAACGCTGATCATCCAGAGGCTTTTCAATACCAATATGCCAGATCTTATTATCTGGATTGATGCCTTTGGTTTTTATTTCACCACCGATTTCAACCATATAGTTCTTCATACTCATTTCATCAAGATAATCGGCAATCATGTCGACAGCATAGCCTTTTGCGATGGCTGAAAGATCAATATACAGATCCGGCCTGTCTTTTTTGATTGCATAAGGTTGTTCGCGTAAATGGATATGTTCAGATCCAACACTATCCAGTGCTTCCCTGGCTGTTGATTCATCTGGGACGACTTCTAATTGTGCTTTTGGGCCAAAGCCCCAGAGATTAACAACAGGTCCTATGGTGATATCAAAAGCACGATAACTCAGCTTGTTTATCCTCAACGCTTCTTCGATTACCGTATAAAGGTCGACCGGAATTTCTTCCCAGTCTTGTGTATTTGATTGATTAAAAATGGAAAGCCTGGACGTTTCCAGATAGGTAGACATCTGTGAGTTGATTTTATCCAGCCGCTGATTAATGTCTGTTGAAATCCTGGCGCGATCGATCTTCGTATCGGCAACGTTTAATTTGATTGTGTACGTCGTCCCCATAGTAAGACCTGACAAAACAACTGCTTGTTCATGTTCCGATGGGCTTTCACATGCATGCAGGTTTATGAGCAGGGAGAGCAGGATGAAGCATCTGCAGAAATAATTTGGAAGTCGAATCATAACTTTACATAACAGCCCTATGTGCGGGTTCTTCCGGTGACTGGAACGAGGAAATGGACCAACCTCTACGTCTCACAGAAGAAAGGTGGCGTGTCCCCGGTAAATAATCTTCGCTACTGGCAAGTATGGCTCTGTGTAGTTGATGTTTAAGCTTTTCGTTATAGGGATCCAGATCAGGCGACTGTTCTGCAAGACCCACAGGAGCATAGGCAATAATAAATATATAAGATATTGGAATTAACTGCTGGATCATCGTGTCAGATTATAAGTAATTTAGATTACCAGGGCTTCAGAGCAGTAGAATAGCACTATAAATGGTATAACGATTATAAATATGAAGCATAAAAACCATAAAGACATATGGGGTCAAAAAAGCAATTTTCAACTATTGTTTTTACCTGTTCTATGCGTATTACTGCTTTCGTCATGTGCTGATCAAAAGACGGTTCTTCAATCAATTCGTGAGTCTGGTGAGTTACGGTTCGTCACTGTAGAAAGCCCACTAACATATTTCAAAGGATCAGATGGCACGGCCGAAGGTCTGGAATACGAACTGGCCAGTATGTTTGCCGATAGTCTGGATCTCGATTTGAATTTGATTGTTGTAAAAAACAAGCATGATGTGACATCGCTAATTAATAAGAATAAAGCTCATATCGGATCATCGGCATCAGCATTATCGGGATACCCTGATAATACGCTTGAATATGGACCCGCTTATATCACGGCAAGGAGGCAACTTGTTTATCATCAGAAAAACAGAAAGCCAGGATCAATTGCGGATATTAAGGAAGATGAGGTCGTTATTGGTGAAGACGTGTCTTATCAAATGCTGTTAAAAAAATTAAGCTTTTTTTATCCGGATCTTGCCTGGCGCGTGCTTGAAAATAAAAGCATGACTCAAATCCTGAAGATGGTGAATGATCATAAGGTACCAATGGCAATTGCAGATTCTAACTGGGTGGACATGTATCGTTATCTCTTTCCTGAGGTCAGGGTCGCTTTCGATATCACGGGGGAATTACCTGTTGCCTGGGTATATCAACTAAATAGTGATCGATCCCTGGATGAGGCAGTCAGAAAATTCTTTAATAAAATAAATAAAAATGGTTCATTGGATGAATTAATTAACCATTATTACAAATATGCAAAATCATTTGATTATATTGATACGCGCGTGTTTATAGAGAATGTTCATAAGACCTTACCAAAATACAAGGAGCTATTTATAAAATCAGCGAGAGAAACGCAACTGGACTGGTTTCTTCTGGCAGCAATGAGTTATCAGGAATCTCACTGGAATCCAGAAGCAAGATCTTCTACAGGTGTGCGAGGACTGATGATGTTAACAACAGACACTGCAAAATCATTGGGCGTTGATGACAGACTTGATCCGGAACAAAGTATTCTGGGTGGTGCGCGTTACCTGAATAAGATGAAAGACAAAATACCGGAAAGGATTCAGGGGGAGGACAGGTTGTGGTTTGCACTTGCTGCCTATAATGTCGGTTTTGGACATCTGGAGGATGCCAGAAAATTGACCCAGTCTCAGGGTGGTGATGCGGATAAATGGCTGGACGTAAGAGAAAGACTGCCATTATTGGCAGATGAAAACTGGCATCAAGAAACCAGGCATGGCTATGCCAGGGGTTCCGAACCTGTGGTTTATGTAAAAAATATTCGACGCTATTACGATATTCTGAAATGGAAAGATGCCGAAATTAAAAGGGTTGTCCAGCAACAGAGACTGGAAAACAACGAAGAGAAAAACGAAGTATTACCGATCATCAATTCTCCAGTGTTGTGACTATTCAGATGCCGTAGTTAATCGATGCTGTTCCCCATACCATTTATCTGCGAGTGTCCTGGCTTCAATGAGCTGGTATTCAGTCAATTTTTCGCTGATATTAGATAGAAAATCCTTGATCTGCGAGTTTTGTGATTTATTCGCAAGCAACATCCATGCGTATGCCTGGACATAATCCTTTGTCACCCCAATTCCCTTTGCCAGATGGATTGCCGTGGCACATTGGGCCTTGGAATTTCCCTGTTTGGCGGCTTTTCTAAACCAGTCGTAGGCGGTTGTTTCATCTCGATCTACACCCAGACCTTTATGGTAGAGTCGCCCAAGCCGGTACTGAGCTTTGGCATAATCGCCTTCAGCGGCCAATTGATAAAATTTTGCTGCTTTCACTTCATCTGCTTGCACATCAAGGCCTTGTAGATAAATTTGTCCCAATTGGTAATTTGCCTTCAGGTAATCCTGTTTCGCAGCTCTTTGGAACCATTTTTCAGCCTCGCTATAGTCCAGTTCGACACCGAGACCATGCATATACAAAAGTCCAAGATTAAATTGTGCCTTTACGTAGCCCTGTTTCGCTGATTTTTTATGCCATTCATAGGCCTGTTGGTCGTCTTGTTCAACAGCATGTCCACCAGCGTACATTAAGGCCAGGTTATACTGGGCCTTTTCATATCCATGCATTGCCGCATCCTGATACCACTCGAATGCCTGTTCATAGTTTTGTTCTGTTCCCTGACCATTCATACACATCAGTCCACCAAGTAATTCTGCTTTTACGTGTCCTTGTCTGGCGGCGCGTGCATACCATTGAAAGGCTTCTTTATAATTTTTCTCAGTGCCATGACCATGCGCATACATGTACCCCAGATTATATCTGGCACCTGCGTGTCCATTATTTGCAGCTTTTAAATACCACTGAAAAGCCTTTGTATAGTCTTTTTCTGTACCAGTGCCGCATTGGTAACACCAGGCAAGATTTGCCTGGGCACTATCCTGATTTTGATTTGCAGATAAAGAGAACCAGTGAAATGCCTGTGAATGATCTTCTGCTACACCTTTGCCATGGATATAGAATTGGCCTAACTGATTCTGGGCTTTAGCCGATCCTCCATCCGCAGCCTTGTGGTACCAATATGCAGCCTGGGCAAGATCAACGGGCACACCAAATCCACTCTCATACAAGTCTGCAAGCTGAAGCTGGGCATCAATGTCACCTGAACCAGCATCAGAGACAAGTTGTGATATATCTAGCGGCATATTTCCGGGTAGTCTGGGTATTGTTGTCCAATCATCTATTTATTTTCACCTTCAGGCAATCCGTTTTACCGTTGTTCATCGACGCCTGATAGAATCAGACTTATGAATGAAGAAAAAGCGGTTGATTCCTATCAAAATCTTGGGCCAGATGAGATCCTGAATGCGATTGAGAGTACAGGTCTAGAGTGCGATGGCTGTATTTTTGCGTTAAATAGTTATGAGAACAGGGTATACCAGATAGGTATTTATGAATCCGAGCCCGTCATCGCAAAATTTTACCGCCCGGCACGTTGGTCGGATGAGGCTATCAGGGAAGAACAGGAGTTTACAATCCAGCTGGCCGAACATGAAATTCCAGTGATTGGACCGCTTGTTAATGACAACGGTGAAACCTTGCATCAACATGAAGACTTCCGTTTCTCACTCTATCCGCGTAGAGGGGGTCGTCCCCCGGAACTGGATAACCCCGAACACCTGCAACAACTCGGTCGATTTATGGCACGGATTCATAATGTCAGTGGGGCAGAGCCATATCAACATAGACCAACATTAGACCCGGAAACCTTTGGCACAGAATGTAATATCTTTCTGCTTGAAAATAACTTTATACCGATGGAACTTGAGACGGCATATCGAACACTGACTGAAGACATAATGAAAAGGATTTACCAGTGTTACGACCGCGCAGGTGATGTCAGTATCATTCGACTGCATGGTGATTGCCATCACGGCAATATTCTTTGGCGAGATGATTCTCCTTTTATTCTTGATTTTGATGATGCGCGGATGGGCCCGGCGATTCAGGATCTATGGATGTTCTTATCAGGTGATCGAGAGTACATGACTGAAAGACTTGCTGACCTGTTGGAAGGTTATTCGGAGTTTCGTGATTTTAATATGAGTGAATTGTATTTAGTCGAAGCACTCAGGTCGCTCAGGATAATGCATCACTCGGCATGGTTAGCACGCCGCTGGAGTGACCCTGCCTTTCCCATGGCGTTCCCATATTTTAATACCCAACAGTATTGGGAAGATCATATACTGAGCCTGCGCGAACAAGCAGCATTAATGGATGAGCCACCGTTAGAGTGGAACAGATATTAATAGGTAACTAGCAAAACATAAATGGAAAATATTCAAGACACTTCGATCCTGGAAGAAAATAAGGCAGTGAACCGGGTGTACAACTGGAAATATATTTTAACTATTGCCAGTGAGCACAAACGTGAAATTGTCTACGCAAATATTATTGCAATCCTGGCAACACTCGCCAGTGTGCCTTTGCCTTTATTGATGCCACTGCTGGTTGACGAAGTCCTGTTAAATAAACCCGCAATCGTTGTAGCAACGATTAATGCCAATACCCCTGATGCATGGCATGGGCCAACGCTCTATATTGCAGTGATGCTGATTTTGACTTTATGTTTGCGATTGACATCATTGGTATTGAACGTATGGCAATCGAGACAATTTACCATTATTGCCAAAGATGTCATTTTCAGAATTCGTCATGCCCTGCTATCACATCTGCAGAAGGTCTCCATGTCTGAATATGAGACCCTGGGTTCTGGCACCGTGGCTTCATATCTGGTTACAGATTTACAAACCATCGATGACTTTGTCGGCAGTACCGTCAGTCGCTTGCTGGTTGCAGTCCTGACGGTGATTGGTGTTGCAGCAATCTTACTCTGGATACATTGGCAACTGGCATTGCTCATCCTGTTTGTTAATCCAGTCGTGATTTATTTCACCATGGTTCTGGGCAAGCACGTTAAGGAATTAAAGAAAGAAGAAAATTCAGCATTCGCCATTTTTCAACAAAGCCTGGTCGAGACACTGGATTCGATTCATCAAATACGTGCCAGTAATCGCGAGCGTCATTACATAATGCAAATTATTGATCAGGCGAAGGCAGTCAAGGATCAGGGTGCTGCATTTGCCTGGAAAAGTGATGCGGCGAACCGCCTTAGTTTTATGATATTCCTATTTGGATTTGATTTTTTCCGTGCTGTTGCCATGTTGATGGTGGTTTTCTCAGGGCTCAGTATCGGTCTGATGTTCGCTGTGTTTGGTTATCTATGGTTCATGATGGGTCCGGTACAGGAGATCCTCAACATACAGTATGCCTGGTATAGCGCAAATGCTGCACTTGAAAGAATTAATGCCTTGCCTGCATTACATCAGGAACCTGAATATCGCCATATTAAAAATCCATTTGCGGACAAACATACGGTCGGGATCAGAATTGAAGATGTCCATTTTTCCTATGGCAGTAGTGATTCAGATGTTCTGGACGGGATTAATCTGGATATTGCACCGGGAGACAAAATAGCCCTGGTCGGTGCCAGTGGCGGAGGTAAATCGACATTGGTACAGGTCTTGATTGGTCTATATTCTGCCAGGACAGGCATGATTTATTATGATGGTGTTCCTGTTACTGATATCGGCCTTGATGTGATTCGTGAAAACGTCGCAACAGTATTGCAACACCCGGCCTTGTTTAATGATTCCATAAGAACCAACCTGACTATGGGTCGTGAGCTGGATAACGATCGTTTATGGCACGCCCTTGAAATAGCACAATTAAAAAGCACGGTAGAGGAAATGCAGAATGGTCTGGATACCATTGTTGGCAGGCAGGGTATTCGCTTATCTGGTGGGCAAAGACAACGATTGGCTATTGCACGGATGGTGTTAAGCGAACCAAAAGTTGTGATTTTAGATGAAGCAACTTCAGCACTGGATGCCGAGACTGAATATCAACTACATGCAGCCCTGAGTGATTTCCTCAAAGACAGAACTACTCTGATCGTGGCACACAGATTAAGTGCCATCAAACAGGCAAGCCATGTCTATGTATTTGAAGCAGGTGTGATTAGTGAACAGGGTAGCCACCGGGAATTACTTTCACAGGATGGACTTTATTCGAAGCTCTATGGTGTCAGGCAGTCAATGAATTAGTCTAAGTTGTACCTGATCCTACTCATTCTACACTTTTTTAATTAAATGGAATTACCTAAAAAATAAATCTGTCCCCTTTTTCTATGTCCCCTTTTTCTCTTTTTCTAAAGAACAACCGCAAATGGAAATCTAGGAGAACAGAAATGAGAGATGATGGAAAAACGTGGTCTGACCACGATTTATTAAGAGAAGATACGTAAGGTATCGTGATTAATCGGTAGAATTATTGAAATAGAAAAAGTATATAACGAAAAAGGAAATAAAAATGGGTA
>QNEM01000067.1 GCA_003645215.1 Gammaproteobacteria bacterium | reverse complement strand
TTATTGCAGATCCGACGGCACCGATAATTGCTGCAGGGCAGGCAGTCAATAATAATGGCATCAACATGAAAATGATTATGCTTAAAGAACGCATGGACTAAGCTTACATCAAAAATAGATAAAGTTAAGGCACTAAGCCATTATTTAATAAGATAAATCATCTTTTTAAAAGGATGAAAATAATACGCAAAACAGCGAAAAACCAAGAATTGAATCAAAATGTCTGTTTTTTCAATAAGGAGAAAATGTCGTTAACAGGCGACGTAGTTCCTTTAATTTAACCTTCACACGCCCCGCATTTTCCGGACCAATCCTTACGAGAATCTTTTGTCCCGCAGAAAGTGACTCCAGTTCCGGGTTTGCAAATAGCCAGAATACCTTTGGCCGAACCAGTTTTATCGAACCGTTAACTTCAGGTGCTTTAAGCAGGTGATCGATTACCTGAATAAAACGATCATTGAAATATCGGCCTGGATAACCAAGTTCTTCATAGGCTTCCTGAAACAAGGGATAGAATCTGATGTACTGAACAACCAGTTTCCTGGTATCTATGTACTCCGCCATACTCACAAAACTTTCGTAACGCTTAAAGTTTTTTTCATCTAATAATGCTGTATCCACATCCTGCTTTATTACAGTAAAAGTAGCAGGCACCTTTTGGGTAAAAACATAACGCTGCGGCAATTTCTGATTAGTCATATTATCAATCGTGACAACGAAATGGCGTATAAAAGATTCAAATGAAAATAACCCTGCTATATCAGTCAGTTGCCTGATTGCTGCTGCAATAGCATTGTCACTTTCATCTAACAGGGGCAAAGGCGCAGGTACCTCTACTTCTACAATATCAACGACGACTGAGGTATTTTCTGATGACGTTTCTGATTCGGGTTCCTCTACAAATGCAGCAGGTGTTTCAGGCACAGGGTATTTGATAGCAGGTTCCTCATTGCTTTCTGGAAGATCCAGAAAACTGTCAGTGCCAGTATCTATTGTAGTTTCTACAATAGATTCAGTTTCTGCTGTTTGTTGCCATGGATAATAAGTAGCCGCGATTGCCAATGCGATAACAATTATTACAATAAGAATTGGTTTTTTCATGTCCGTTTTTACCCTGATTTCTTCGCCAATAAAAATGTGACCCAGTTAACACTGTTCGGTTCAGCGTAAAATTCCAGCACCTTTCATCCGGCTAATTCTACCGCTTGTCCAGAATTAGTTCACTTATTAAAAATTAGTGTTAAACCTGTCACTATAGAGGAAAACAAAGGCAAAGATGAACGATCACGATACCAGTAACCAGATTGCAGAAGCCCAATTGATTGTAGAGCAGCTACATAATATATTGCACAGAGATGCCCTGCACAGACTGGAGCTTTTCCAGAAATACGCTTATGACCCTAACGAACCCCGATGGTCTCCTGATCTACACCAGCAATGTGAGCTGGTAGAGGCATTAAGACGAAAACTGAGTAATATCACTTAAGGCCATATCGACAGACAAATACCCGGATCATTCATCAGTCATATCAAGTATCCCGAGCTTTCTGGTAAAGACAGTGTGTGGCACACCGAAAGCCTCTTTCAACTTTATATCAAGATCCCATTTGTTCTTATATTGACTTACACGCCAGGACTTCTTAATACCAATATGGTTCATATGATAGAAAGGTGAGACCAGGGGAAAAGACGACAAAGGCCAATCTGAACCATAAATCATTCTTTCAGTGAGTCCTGGATGTTTTATGGCCTTCGCCAGGTAACCAAGCTTATTCACCTGTGTCAGGCTGGATATATCCGTGTATAGGTTCGGAAACTCATCAAACATAGGTAGAATCCTTTCGAAGTTATCCTGACCATCAGACTCGCCAGTTGTTGCTATATGTGCAGCGATTACCGTTACGCCACATCTCAGAGGTAACTCTAGTAATCTCGGATCTGAAAAATGATCTTTGGCGTTGGCAAAAGACTTTTCCATCCCGGTATGTGTCAACAATGGTAGATTTAACTCAGCCATGCGCTTATAGAAAGGAATAAATTTTTCATCAGAAGGGTCGATATACATGATACTCGGGATCCATTTAATCAGGACTGCTCCTTGCTGATATACCTCATCCAGTAACTCCAGACTATCTTCCCTGTTTGGGTTAATGCTCGCACCAAATAACAAACTTTGATATTTGGCGGTCTGACTGACAACGAATTCATTAGATACGTAAACCTGGGTTTTCTTGCGATCCAGTATGTTTGTTTTCTCATTAATTACACCATCAAGAGCCAGCACCACGGCCTGATCAACATATTTTGATTGCACTATCCTGTTATTAAGCTTTTTAACCAGAATTTGGTCGCCATTTTTTTCAAGTTCTTTTTCCGTCACATCCATCCAGCTTAGAAAGAAATCAAAACGAAAATTATCCCGCATTTCTTCATTGATGAAATTACCCGAATCCCCGAAACCCATACCCGCCACGTGTACGTGCCAGTCAATAATATGGGCTTGTTCCAGCGGGTCAGGATCCAGTACAGGCTGAGAACAACCTATCAACAATAAAAAAATAAATGTACTGAATATCTTCATTTACATAACTCCATTCTCTGCTATTCCGTACAGGGATAATTTTTTATCAGAATCGTTCCTGCCGCAACATCAGCAGTTTTATCGAGTAATTCAGGTGCCGTTGCCAACCCATCTGTGACTTCTCTCGCCAGTGCATGAACATCCGGTGGGACAGGTAAACATACTCGTGGTATCACACTATCCTCACTATGAAAGCAATCACAAGGCGTTACATACCAGGTACACATCATTCCTTCAGTACCAGAAAATCCTTTATCCAGGGCGTGCTCACAGGCAGCCAGTAGATCATTGCCGTTCGGTGTTGCAAATACAGATGTGTTTATAAAAAACAGTGCCAGACCAAAAAACAAACTACTCGTTCTTGAAGTTCTGATATTAATTTTCATTCTGTCTATTTTACCAGGCTAATGACCAAGCTAATGTGCTGGCTAATAATCTGACAAACCGCTATTCAACAAGGCACTCTGTACCTTATGCTTGGTCTTCAAGAAATCTTTATGGGACACATAAATCAAGTCGGCAATCTTTCGCACCATGTGTTCTTCCATAGAATCCAGATGTGAATCGGCATAAGCTACAGACCATAGCAACTCCACGACCTTGATTTTCTGTGCCTGGGTAAATTCACTAGCAATCAATCGAGTGAACTGATGATAATCAACTGCTTCTTTAACTTCTGCTTCGGCCAATTCGAACAAAATATGACATTCATCATCAGTGAGTTCAAATTTCTCTGTTAAGGACTTTTTTGCCGCATCGATTTCCTTATCATGTACCTGATCATCCTGGTACATCATTTCGATTAACAAGGCTGCTGTCGCCAGTTTCAATTCGTGTTCAAGATCACCGTTACCTTCTGGTGATATATTTTTTTCAAAAAAGTTCTTAATCGCGTTTAACATATTAATTCCTGTTATTAAATCTAACCATGATCATTCTCGCCAAGATCGTCTGCAATTGAATTTGTAATCTCCATATATTGATCGAATGTCTCTTTCTCTTTTGCAGCATCCGCTGTCGACATGAAACGTTTGATTTCCTCAAGAGCTTCTTCTGTCCGATCTGATTTCCACAACGTATTAAACAGGGCAATTGAGAATTGCCCCTCGCCCGGTTCCATCAGGATTAACCGTTCAAAAACCATTTCGGCCTCTGAAAATTTCCCATCAGTAAAATATGAGCCACCCAGCATTAACAATGCCGCATGGTTATTTGGGTCTTCTTTTAATAATTCAAGCAAGCTCATCCGTGCATCTTCGTTCTTGCCCGCTTTGACAAGCGAACGAGCATGTTCCAGTCTTTTCTCTTTATCTGACAAGTTGTGATTTCCTGTATTAATAGTGATGATCAATATTGCTGGAAAAGGAAAACAAGGGCAATAGAAAGACTAAAATAGTTCTATCGCACATATTCATCCCATCAGATATGATGCTGCAAAGTTAAATACAATCTGGAGTTAAAAATGGCATTGGCTATCACCTTACATCTTCTTTCCGTCGTCATTTGGGTCGGGGGTATGTTCTTTGCCTACATGGCATTACGACCAGTGGCCGGCAACCTGCTTGAACCGCCAGTAAGACTGACCCTTTGGGTTGCTGTATTCAAACGTTTTTTTGTCTGGGTCTGGATAGCTATTGTTACATTACTTGTTTCAGGCTTGTGGATGATATTCGCTGAACTCGGCGGTATGGCTAATATTGGCTATCACATACATATCATGCTGGCACTTGGTATCTTCATGATGTTGTTGTTTATGCATGTCTTCTTCGGCCCATATCGCCGTTTGCAATATGCAGTTATCGAAAGCAACTGGGAAACTGCTGGAGAAAAACTCAATCAAATTCGTGTATTAATCAAAACCAATTTAATACTCGGTTTATTGATCATCACCATCGCTACGGTCGGGCGATATTTGTCATAGCCTACATAACTACTAAACCTGAATTTGTGATTTCACAGCGATGCCCAGACCGGTAAATACAACTAACAGGCCGACAATAAAATTTATTTTTATTATTTCACCCAGAAAAATATTACCTAAAAATATTGCAGTGACAGGATTCAATGTTACGAACAAGGTATTAAATGTTGCTGTACTTCTCGTTAAAGACCAATTAAATAGAAAAAAGGCTATACCTCCAGCTACAACGCCCAGATATAAAGCTAGCCACAATTGCTGTGGTGATAGTGCTATTACATGAATATCAATACCACTATTAATCGCAAAAGGTAAAAGACAAAAACATCCTGCTAACATTGCCAGTGGTGTCATGGCACTGGCCGGGACTATACGTAATATTTTCTGCGAAAATATCGCATATATCGCACCGATCAGCGCAGTCAACAGCATGATCAGTTCACCTTTAAACAAAACACCATGTTCCGGGTTCATCAACAACTTGTCTGAAAGAGCAATCATTAAACCTGCCAGTGTTAGTCCAATCGCCATTACTAATCTAGTACTGACCGCCTCATGACCTATAGCTTTACTGAGCAACATTGTCCAGATCGGCATTGTTGCCAGAACCAGAGAGCCCCTCGCCGCAGTGGTATAGACAAATGCCCAGGAAAATAAAAATGGGAACAAACCAAAGAATAATATACCTAAGCCCGCTATTTTAAGAAGCAGAAGCCTGTTTAGACCCGGTGTACGACATAAAAATAAAAATGGCAATAACGCCAGGCCTCCGAAGAAATAACGTAGAAAAGCAATTTCGACCGGGGGTAGTACACTCACCAGATAACGTGTAGAAACCGAGGCTGTACCGGTAAGGATATGGCAACACAGGATCGCCAGAGTCACCTTCCATATCTTCATAATGAAGATATGGTCCAAATACAGCTATAACAAATTACCAGCATATTCCGTGACTCGTCTGCTCTATTAATAACATGTCAACTCTATCTTACATGTCAGTATATTCAAAATTACCCAACCTTAAGTTCGATTATGTGTTAGGGTGCGCGCATCTGGTGAACCTTGAATGTTCCCAGAGCGACATCTTTACTTGTTAGTTCGCCTCACACGCGTTGTTTGTTTGTAATAACCAGGCAACCCCGGAGTCCAACTTCCCCTCTTCCAGAGAATCAATTATTGCATGCCGCACTAACGGCAAAGCTATATCCATGCCCCGGACAGAATCCGCAGAATACGCGCTCGTCCATCAGGAGCACAATACTTGGCCAACAATACAAGCCTTTCAGTCTGGTCTTTGCTCGAAATAGCAAACAGGCCAGCAGGCATAAATATGGAATTATATAAAAAGAATGACATTTGAAACACTCGGACTATCCGAAGAATTATTACGCGCTGTGCGCGACACCGGTTATACCAGCCCAACACCGATTCAGGCAAAAGCCATCCCTGCGATATTGGCAGGTAAGGACGTGATGGGCGCAGCACAAACCGGTACCGGTAAAACCGCTGGTTTTACCTTGCCCTTATTACAACTACTGAGTCATAAACCTCCAGTAAAAAATAATCGTGTTCGCGCACTGGTGATAACACCCACTCGGGAACTCGCAGCACAGGTGCAGGACAGCGTCATTACCTATGGCAAACATATCGAACTACGTTCTGCTGTTGTTTTCGGCGGCGTCAAGATTAACCCACAAATGATGAAGTTGCGTAGAGGTGTCGATGTATTAGTTGCGACACCGGGACGTCTGCTTGATCTGTATCAGCAAAATGCTATCCGCTTTAATGATATTGAGATTCTGGTACTGGATGAAGCTGACCGCATGCTGGACATGGGCTTTATACACGACATTAAAAAGATCATGGCCCTGCTACCGAAACAGCGACAGAACCTGATGTTCTCCGCCACCTTTTCCAATGAGATACGACAACTCGCCAAAGGTATCATTAACGATCCTGTCGAAATTGATGTTGCCCCTCGCAACTCTACGATTGAGGCCATCACACAGAAGGTTCACCCGGTAGACAAGGCACGTAAAACAGAACTTCTCAGTCATTTAATCCGCACAGAAAACTGGCATCAGGTCCTGGTATTCAGCCGCACCAAGCACGGTGCAAATCGACTGGTGAAGAAACTCTTACAAGACAAGATACATGCGGCAGCGATACATGGAAATAAAAGTCAGCCTCAACGAACCAAGGCATTGGCGGATTTCAAACAGGATAAAATTCAGGTATTGGTTGCAACCGATATTGCCGCCAGGGGTATCGACATCAATCAACTTTCACATGTCGTAAACTTCGATTTGCCAAATGTCCCTGAAGACTATGTTCACCGTATTGGTCGCACCGGCCGTGCAGGTGCCAGTGGACATGCTATCTCTTTGGTCAGTGCTGATGAGGCAAAACAACTGCGAGACATCGAACGACTCATTAAAAACAAGATAGAGCGCGAAGAAATTGAAAGTTTCGAGCCGGGACACGCGGTGCCTGAAAGCGGCTCCATTAAACCGACACCGTTAAATAAACGTAGACCAAAGAAACCGAAAAATAAATATGGTCAGCGTAAAGATTCGGGAAAGCGTTCTGGTGAACAACAGGCACATGGTAGAAATCGCAAACCGAAGGCTGCTGGTAAAAATAATCCGGGCAAAAAGAATAATCAATCTGGCAATCGTGCCCAGCGTTCGAGCTCAAGCGCGACAGTTTGAAATCAACAAGACTTTAGATTGTACGCGTACGTGAATAGCGTGAGTGTTGCACGTATTTAAAAAAGAGTTTTATGAGTTGAAATATACCTGACCCCGCTCCGTTTACACTTCAGGGGGTCAGTATATAGATACGAACTTAGCGGCGTCTGCCCTTCTGGCCTTTTCGTGGTTCTTCGAATTTGACCTTCAGGAAATTACCTTCAAATGACTTGCCATCCAGACCAGCAATAGCAGCACGTGCTTCGTGACCTTCCATTTCCAGGAAGGCAAATCCTTTACAGTTGCCTGAAAATAAATCTTTAATAAGATTCATAGAACGTACCGTACCAAATTCTGAAAATAGGGCCTGCAGAGAATCTTCTGTGGTACTGGGTGGCAAACTGCCAACAAATAGTTTCTTCACTTTGAAGCTCCTGTTGTTACGTTACAAATTTTACGTTACAAAAAGTAAACCCTGCGACTACGCAGGGCCTACTCAAAACATCAAACTAACAGACTTTATGCTGTTACGTTTTGTGCCTGTGGGCCTTTTGGTCCTTCTTCAACATCGAAATTGACCTGCTGGCCTTCAGCCAATGTACGAAAACCTTCGCTTGAGATTGCAGAGAAATGGACGAATACGTCCTTGGTGCCATCGTCAGGTGTGATAAAGCCGAAGCCTTTGGATTCGTTAAACCATTTAACGGTTCCTGTTGCCATAATAATTACCTCATTAAGTATTAAAATTAAAAGTGTTACAAATCTTACGAGGTATTTAACAGGTGAAAACTTGAAAAGTATTTCTGACAAAAACCAGTATAGAATGTAGCGAGCGCACAGTGTAGCCGTTTTTTGACAAGAAAAACAATAGAAATCAAGGTGTCAGATATCTGAAGCAGAAGATATGATGAGCGAAACTTCATTTTCAGTGAAAATTGTCCTGATAGCAGCAACTACGCTTGGTATCGTCGCCTGTTCACAGGAAATACCCCGGACATTGGTCACCATCGCGGACGCCCGGACCAGCCCCGCACAGCATATAGACACCGGGGAACCTGGCGATTCTGTTGGTGACATTCTGGTGTTTGATCAGCCGTTATTGGACAAAGATATGAAAGAAATCGGCAATAACAGCGGTACCTGCGTACGCACCCGTGTCGGACACAGCTCCCAGTGCCAATGGACACTGACGTTCGAAAAAGGAAGTATTCATGTTGCCGGCCGCGAGCTTGACCAGGGAACTTCAACCGTCACTATCGTCGGTGGCACAGGTAAATATTCAGGAATCTCCGGTGCAATGGAATCTACCAATAATAACGATGGGACCTTTACCCAAACATTACATTACCGGACTAGGCATTAAGGAATGTAACAAATCACGATCATTGTTTTCCGACGTGTTTCTCAACATCTGCTATCATGCGCCACCTGCCAGATAGCCCAATTAAAGACCCCGATTAATAACCCCAATTAATAATTAATACACGTGACCACGAAAGCCTTTTCCACACTGCCATTAGATCCTGAATTTCTGGCTAATCTCCAGTCTCTAGAGTACACAGAAATGACACCGATACAGGCACAAAGCCTGCCTGATATTCTCAAAGGCAAGGATTTACTGGCGCAGGCAAAAACCGGCAGTGGCAAAACAGCCGCATTCGCCATTGGTTTACTACAGCAACTCAAGGTACAAACATACCAGACACAGTCACTGGTACTATGCCCAACACGAGAACTGGCTGAACAGGTAAGTAAGGAAATTCGTCGCCTGGCGCGATCAATCCCGA
>QNEM01000066.1 GCA_003645215.1 Gammaproteobacteria bacterium | reverse complement strand
TAAACAAGAATAGCAATATAACTCTCCTATTCGGGCCTGTAGCTCAGTTGGTTAGAGCAGTGGACTCATAATCCATTGGTCGTAGGTTCAAGTCCTACCGGGCCCACCATTTAAAAAATATAGGTTCCCAATGCCGCATGCATGGCTATAATGCTACTAATGACTCATAACAAAGATGATAACTATGCCTGAAAAAAAATTACGGGATGATATTGGAAAACTGCGTAACGAGATAGAAAATCTGAGCGCAGATGAAGAACAATCAAAAGAAAAACTTGAGATGCTACTTCAGAATATTGAATCAGGTCTTGAAAATGAAGAACAAAATGAAAATCAGTCAGAACTGCTGGCTGGTCTTAAGGAATCTGTTAATCACTTCGAAACAGAACACCCCCGTGCCACCGCCATCATCAATGACATTATGGTGACGCTGAGTAATATGGGGATCTAGGGCTTTCATTCCAAGCTTACATTACGGGCTTATTTTTGGGAAGACTGACCTAACCCCCCATACCTGTCGCCATAAGAATCAGAATGGTGCCGCCGATTATCACGCCGACTGTCGTTTGATCCAGGAATTCAGAGTATGTTGTTAATTCTTTCTTTTCACCTTCTTCGGTCTCGCTTGCCTCAACATTTTCCTGGCCATCTGCTTTGTCATTCTCTCCTTCAGTCTTGACTACTTCACCTTCTGCCTCATCAGCCATACTAACGAGTTGAGGCAAGTAATCATGCCCATGTAGCTTGAATGCAGAGATACCCTGATGACCCATCTGAAAATCCAGTGAGGCCGGTTTTTTCATCAGATAGTTAAGACTGCTTGAATCGCTGTATTGTCCTGTTGTCGCGTCAATCGAGACCCGATCAACGCGAAAACCGAATTTATGGGTATTATCAACCTTCTTCTCCCCACCGAAGGGAATATTGTAATAGAGCAGGGCTTGTTGTTCCTCGATTGGTTCTGCCGCAAAAACACTTGATGTAAGAATGAACATGATAGACAGCGAAACTGTAGCAATTACTTTCATGGTATCGAACCCCCACCCGACGTTATCCCATATATGTCCAGAGGGTAATTGAGCCACCGCGTAAAGTAAATAGCAAGATGGAGTCAGGTCTCGGTCACGGTTGCTTCTTCTGACTCTTTACCAAGGTCTTTTATCGCCTCTTCAAGATCTTCCACAAAATCCTCGACCTGTTTTTTTAGCTCAGGAACATGTTTCATTAATGACTCTTCTATCTCTTCAACCTCTTGTTTAATTTCCGGGATCGCTTTTTGTATATCTTCCATTGATTGATCAAACTCTTCAGCCAGATCTCTGGTCATACTTTTAATCCCATTAATAACACTGTAAACCGAACTACCCCTGGAGACCCATTTCATTGTTGCCTGATAATCTACCTTCCATTGCTTGTTTTCCCTGATTAGTACAGTTTTTATTGGTAGCGTATAGGGTTTATCTCCAGAAATTGTCACTGTGGTATCTACCCATGCAGCGTCACCATCGATGACTGTTTTACCCAAAATAATTTCATCAATAGGCAATATATTTTCACTCAGTTCATCACCCGTTAAACTGTCTTCTGTTGAATATTTCTCTATCGCTCGTATATCCTTATTTTTTACTCCCCTCCAAAAGCCTTCAGATACATCAATAGGATAGAGTCCTTCACCACACCCCGCCATGAACAGACAGATCGATGTTATAAAAATCAGTTTTAATGTGGTTTTACATCGGCTCATCATGGCTATTATCCTGTTATATTTCCCGTTTTGATTCTGTATTTAGAAACTAATTCCCTCGGATGCAACATCATTCAGGGCATATCAAGTAATACAATACGCTACATTGCACAATATACAGCCTATTCTGGCCTGTATATCCAGATTTTATGGCCCTCTAAACCACACATTCTTATGATTATGTTTATTACTTCCAACAACATGCCTATAATCGCCGCTTACTATAGAAACCGGGCTGGTAATTAATGTCTGAAACACTTTTTAGCAAAATTATAAATCGGGAAATACCTGCTGATATTGTTTATGAAGATGAGCAGTGCCTTGCCTTTCGTGATGTAAATCCGCAGGCACCTGTGCATATCCTGGTGATCCCAAAAAAATCAATCGCCATGCTTACCGATGCCATGGAAACAGATGAGGCATTGCTTGGGCATTTGTTGACAACAGCAAGTAAGGTTGCAAAACAGGAAGGCTTCGGTGATGCATTTCGACTGGTTGTGAACAACGGTGCTGATTCCGGTCAAACAGTCTTTCATTTACATGTCCACATTCTTGCTGGAAGGTCCTTTTCCTGGCCACCTGGTTAAGTAATTAATCAGTGCTTAATAATTAAATATTTTAAATTAAAGTAAATATAAAAATGAACCATCAAACAGACGATCTTCGGATCAATGAAATAAAAACTGTTACGCCACCTGCTGTGCTGCTGGAAGAAATTCCGGTTACTGAGCAAGCCGCAAACACAACTTATGAGACGCGACAGGCGATTCATAATATTTTGTCCGGAGATGACGATCGTCTGGTTGTAATCACAGGACCTTGCTCTATCCATGATATAAAGTCAGCAAACGAATATGCCTCAAGATTAAAACCCTTGATTGATAAATATTCCGATGATCTGCTAATCATCATGCGCGTTTATTTTGAAAAACCGAGAACAACCGTTGGCTGGAAGGGGCTGATTAACGATCCAAATCTGGATGGAAGTTTTGAGATCAACCAGGGATTGCGACTTGCCAGAAATCTTTTGCGTGACCTGAATGAATCAGGCGTACCTGCTGCAACAGAATATCTCGATCTAATCACACCTCAATATGTCACTGATTTGATCAGCTGGGGCGCTATTGGTGCGAGGACAACAGAAAGCCAGGTACACAGAGAACTTGCCTCAGGTCTTTCATGTCCCGTAGGTTTCAAAAATGGCACCGATGGCACAACGAAAGTGGCTGTTGATGCAATCGGGGCTGCCATCAGACCACATCACTTCCTTTCTTTAAGAAAAGAAGGTAACTCAGGAATATTCTCAACCACTGGCAACCCTGATTGCCATATCATTCTTCGCGGTGGCAAGGTGCCAAATTATGATACTGCCAGTATTAATAAAGTCTCTGAAGAATTAGAAAAAGCAGGGTTACCAGCCAAAATCATGATTGATTTCAGCCATGCAAATAGCAACAAGAAACATGAATTACAAATGAATGTCGGTAGCGATGTTGCCAATCAGATTGCCGCTGGTGACAAACGTATCTTTGGTATCATGATTGAAAGCCATCTTGTCGCTGGCAGACAGGATATTGTCGAAGGTCAGGAACTTATCTATGGTCAAAGTGTTACTGATGCCTGTCTTGGCTGGGATGATACAGAAGCACTCATTGGAGAACTGGCACAAGCGGTACAAAAAAGACGAGTCTAGTAGACAGCTGATTTTTTCTGACGTCGTTTAATCAATGTGCTGCTAATTATAGAAATTACATAGAACAATGCGGCAACGACAATAATCGTAGCACCTGCTGGTAAATCTGGTTGGTAGGCAATGCTTAAACCACTGATCGTCATCAGCATGCACAATGCTGTTGCGGCTATCATCATCTTGAATAAAGAATGGAAAAATTGCGCGGCACAGGCTGCTGGAAATATCAGTAAGGCCATCACTAGAATAAGCCCAACAATCTGAATCAATAACACCACTGTCAAAGCAACCATACACATTAGCGCCGTATAGTAAATTTCAATCTTTATCCCTCGAAGACGTGCAAACTCTTCATCAAAAACCGCAGCCATAAATTGTTTATAAAACAGAAAGACGATACTGACAATGATAATATCCAGCGCCGCCATCAACAGCAGATCTGCTTTCGACACCAGCAGTATATTCCCGAATAGGAAGCTCATCAGATCAACGCTGTAACCCGGGGTCCTTGAAATAAATAAAATACCTACCGCCATTCCTACAGACCAGAAAGCCGCGACCAGAATGTCTTCCTGTTGCTTCCAGCGTAATTTGACAACGCTCATGAATATGGCTGCAAACAAGGCTGCGATAACTGCGCCAACCAAAGGCGAACCTTCCATGAAATAGGCAATGCCCATCCCTGCCAGAACGGTATGTGCAATCCCCCCCGCAAGGAAGCCAACTCGCTTAACAACGACATAAGTGCCGATGATTCCACAACCAATACTGGACAATATGCAGGCAATAAAGGCATGCTGCATGAAACTGTAATTCATTAATGCAGAGAATAATTCAGTCATAAGATAGTATTCTCATTAATGTGCATGTTGAATCATCTTCACTGGTGCACCATATAATTCTTCAATGGTCTTGCCACTAATCTCACTGGTTGTATGACAAAGCAAAGTTTGATTCAGGCAGGCCACCCTGTCTACGTAACCTGAAATAAAACCGATATCATGAGAAACAACAATGATCGTCATGTGGTCATTGTATTGTTTTAGTAATGCAAAAATATCCTCTTCAGCACGAACATCGATATTTGCAGTAGGTTCATCGAGGATCAAGATATCCGGCCTGGAGGCTAGTGCCCTGGCAATCAAGACTCGCTGTAACTGCCCTCCTGAAAGTGAATCAATAGTTTGATTGCAAATATTGTCAATCTCAACCGCCTTCAGTGAATTCATAGCGATATCTTTATCTTCCTGTGTATATCCCCCGTACCAGCGAGATTCCCCAAGGCGTCCCATTAGCACAGCATCAAGAACATTAATCGGGAAATCTCTCGCAAATGCAGGATACTGCGGGACATAACCAATTCGGGAGCGTCCTTTGCCCGGACTTTTCCCAAACACCTTTATATTCCCCTTATCAGGTTGAATCAGGCCAAGTATCAATTTAAGCAGCGTGCTTTTACCGCCAGCATTCGGACCAATCACCCCCAGAAATTCACCTTCACTAATGGCAAGATTAATGTCACGTACGACAGGTATATTAGTGTAGGAAAAACTGACATTATCCAGAGTAATAATCGTATCCATTCCTAATTCTTCCTGTTTGCGATGGCATCAGTCACATAGTAAAGATTGGCGATATAGTCTTCAGCTAATGGATCGAGTTCGATAACGTCAGCAGCAATCTCTCTGGCAATGATCTCTGCTGAATTTTTATTAAATTGTTTTTGTACAAATACCCTGTTTATATTTTTTGATCTGGCAAATTCAATTAATTTCGCCAGGGATTTTGCGCGAACCTCTTTGCCTTCGACTTCAATCGGGACCTGAATTAAATCATATGCCTCGGCGTAGTACCCCCAGGAAGGATGTGAAACAATAATGTAGCGATTTTTCAGATGAGCCAAACTTGATTTAATATCCTGATCAAGCCTGTCTAAATCCTCTATTAATCTGGAATAATTAGTTTCAAACTCTTTTGCATACACAGGATAATTATCAATCAATGCCTTTTTCATTTTTAAGGCAATGTATTTTGCATTCGCAGGACTCGTCCAGATATGCGGATCCATTGCATGTCTTTTTTTGGCATGTTCTACTTCAACATTATGCTCATGAGAATTTTTCTCATCGTGTCTCGTAATTAATTCTGTACAACACTCGATTATTTCCAGATCCGGATTCAATTCACTAATAGCATCAATCCATATACTTTCAAATGGAACTCCAATCTGAAAATATAATTGTGCCTTATCCAGCAGTGCCATCTGTTTAGGTGTGGGTTCATAGGTTGCAGGATTTTGCCCGTTGCCCACCATCACTGATACTTTCACATGTTCGCCAGCAATCCTCTCAACGAAATATTTTTGCGGAAGAATACTGACAAAAATATTATTCGCACCTGCTTCTCTCGCATAACAATACTGTGAAAACTGACATCCAATTAATATTACAAGAGATATAATCCTGAACATTGCACACACTCAGCCGGGTTTATCACTGCATTGTGAACAAATACCCTTCACTTCTATAATTTCCTTATCAATTTTAAAACCCATACCGGCAGCTTTATTGGCAATTAAATTCCTGATTTCAGTATCATTCATTTCGGCTACCGCACCACATGATTGGCATATTAAAAATTGACTGGCGTAATTATGATCTGGTGCGCCACAACCTACATAGGCATTTAATGACTCAATCTTGTGTACCATTCCCTCTTCCTGCAAAAATTCCAATGCCCGATAAACTGTTGGTGGTGCAGAACCGCTATGCTCATCACGCAGGATGTCCAGTATGTCGTAAGCTTTCACTGGCTCATGACTGCTCCAGACCAGTTCCAGTACTCTCCGGCGCAATTTAGTTAATCGCACACCACGCGAATTGCAGGTGTCTTCCGCAACTGACAATGCCGCATCGGAGCATTGCTGATGGGCATGGCTGGCCTTCTTAAAGGGCGTAATTACATTAGTTTTAGGCATACTATACCTTTGATTCTTAAGTCTTTATTGGTAAGTTATGTTATAATATAGCATATTTATACATGCAGATGCAGTAAACTATGCGCTTACACAAAAAGACCGTAAATCCCGTGAACGAAGACAATTCAGCAGTGGCCATAAAAGAAGATCTATCTTTAGACGCTAAAGGTCTGAATTGCCCGTTGCCGATTTTAAAAACCAAGGTACTGCTAAATAAGATGCAACCAGGTGAAATACTCTATGTTGAGGCTACCGACCCCCACTCAGTGATTGACTTTGAAGCTTACTGTGCAAGGACAAATCACCAACTGTTAGATATAGAAAAACAGGAAAAACTTTTTAAATTTTATATCCAGCGTGCAGACAGTCCAAACAAGATTTGATCCAGTTGCCCGCTTTTAATCTTCAGACAGGACTATGAATATTGACCTAGTGCCCATTCAATATGCTCCCTGACTAATTCAGACGGATGTGAGCTTTTCTCTTCAAGCACACGAGTAATATTTCGGGAAGTTATTTCATCAACGGCTTTATTCTCAACTAAATTACGCATCAAATTACCCAGGGCAACAGCAATATTTCTTAACCAGGCCTCGTAACTGATACGTCGAATTGCAGAACCTTCTGTTTTTTTCAGGAATTCTTCTTCCGTCCAGCCAAACAAATCTATTAGTGTCGATGAGTCCAGGCTATTTCTAATGGTGAAGTCTTTTTCTTTTGTATTAATTGAAAATTTATTCCATGGACAAACCAGCTGACAATCATCACAACCATAGATCCGGTTGCCTATGTCTTTTCTGAATTTATCAGGAATTGATTCACGTAATTCAATGGTCAAATAGGAGATACATCGTCTGGCATCAACTTTATAGGGTTCGACAATGGCTTGTGTAGGGCAAATATCAATACAAGCAGTACAGGAGCCACAATGATCTGTGATAAATGGCTCATCCACGGGTAACGGCAAGTCTGTATATATCTCACCCAGGAAAAACCATGAGCCTGCCTTTGGATTAATTAAATTTGTATGTTTACCAATCCAGCCCAATCCTGAATTTCTGGCAATGGCTTTTTCCAGAACTGGTGCGCTGTCAGTAAAGGCACGGTAGCCAAATTCACCTGTGACCTTTGTGATCTTTTCTGCGAGTTTTTGCAATCGCTTGCGAATAATTTTGTGATAGTCACGGCCAGTAGCATAGCGCGAGATATAAGCCTGTTGTGGATCGTTTAATATAGCTTCCGGATCCTCGCCATCTTCAGGCATGTAATCCATCCGTACAGAAATAACCCTGATGGTTCCCGGAATTAATTCGGCAGGGCGAGAGCGCTTGCTTCCATGCTGCTGCATATAATCCATATCACCATGCATGGCTTGATTCAGCCATTTCAGCAGATATTTTTCATCTTTTGCCAGATCGGTGTCGCTAACCCCGACTTGTTGAAAGCCGAGCTCAAGCCCCCAGTCTTTAATCTGTTCAGCCAGCCTATTGTAGTCTATGTTGTCTGCAGGTTTATTCATTGCAAAATCCAATGTTCACAAGGTTACAATCGAGATGATATTAATATACAGAATACAGTGATCAAGATAACATTATACGGATGGGTAATATCAGGTAATATTTAAATCTATGTTTGAATATATAAATTCATGGTATCGCAGATACTTCACTGACCCGCAGGCGGCATTACTGGTCGTTTTACTGGTCGTTGCTTTTGCAATTGTATTTACCATGGGGCAAATGCTGGCACCGTTCTTCGCGGCAATCATTATCGCTTATCTGCTTGAAGGTCCGGTACAAAAAACACAGAAAAAGCTCACCTCAAGATCATTGTCTGTCTATATCGTCTTCATTCTCTTTATGACTTTTCTTGGATTTTTGCTAGTAGGGCTATTGCCTATTTTATCCAGACAATTAAGCCAGTTTTTACAGGAAGTTCCTTATATGATTGCCAATGGTCAGGAACTTTTGCTTAAACTTCCGGAAAAATATCCAGAGATTATTTCCGAGGCGGCTGTTCGGGAAGTAATAGCGGCTATCAAGGGTGGTGTCAGTGACCTGGGGCAGAATGTATTGTCGATTTCGCTGGCATCCATACCTGCCATTATAAGCGTATTAGTTTATCTGATCCTGGTGCCAGTAATGATCTTCTTCTTCCTGAAAGATAAGGAAATCATCATTTCATGGTTAACACGTTTTTTACCAACCGAACGACAACTGATCACAGATATCTGGCACGAGATGGATGGACAGATTGGTAATTATGTCCGCGGTAAAGCCAACGAAATTCTCATTGTGTTTGCTGTGTCATTTGTCCTCTTTACATTAATGGATCTCAATTATGCATCCTTGCTGGCACTGGCAGTAGGACTGTCTGTCTTGATTCCTTATATTGGCGCCGCCATGGTGACATTACCTGTAGCACTGGTTGGGTATTTCCAGTGGGGTCTGGATAGCCACTTCATGTGGCTAATGATTAGTTACATGATCCTGCAATTTCTGGATGGTAATATCCTGGTACCGGTCCTGTTTTCGGATGCGGTCAATCTACATCCCATCGCCATCATCGTGGCGATACTGGTGTTTGGCGGTCTGTGGGGGTTTCTGGGCGTGTTCTTTGCGATTCCGTTGGCGACCCTGGTCAAGGCCTTGATTAATATCTGGCCAACGACTGCGGATTATTTGCATGAATCCGCTGAGAGCACCACTGTTGAGGTTTGAGTTAGACTCTATAATTTGTCATTTGATCCGTCATTCCCGTGTAGACGGAAATCAATTAACACTCAATCGTCATACTGGCGCATGCC
>QNEM01000065.1 GCA_003645215.1 Gammaproteobacteria bacterium | reverse complement strand
GTCTTGCTCTCTCAATCTTGGATCTTCAACACACTCAGATACGTTATCTATTATACTTTTTTTAATTTCCTCATACGTTTGCCGCACTCGGTAATAAGGTGAGCGATAGACATACAAATTTTCATTTCTGATAATTTCCTTTATCTTTACTCCCGCATCTCTGGCTTCCACTCTACCGGTAGCTGAGAGATTTAACTTATAATTAGGGGTTTTATTATATATCTTTGGATCAACATTCCCTTCTGTCTGACCATGTCGAATAAGTATGATTCTTTTTGGCTTCATACCCTCCCCCTGCAGCCTGGTTGTTGATTACAATGAAAACTTAATAAGAGTTTGTATATTTAATAGTACCAGCACAATGGTATTGGTCGAATATTCACTTTCACTGGAAAGCAGACTGTCTCCTTCATACTAAAAGCAGGTGTTCAAAAAATACCTCAAGCATTTAACTAAACAATCCCATTTACTTAAACCCAGAAACGGCCACTTGAGTAAATGCGTCCATTTGGATGTTCTTGTTCATGGAACTCGCCTCTCGGAAGTCCAATAAATCCTTGTGCCTTTGGATCTTCCAGTACAGCCTGATTTTGCTGCAGACATTCAACTATTTTAAAAATGGATCGTCGGCTAGCTCTTTTGATGTTTTGTAAACATTTCCTTTGGATAACTATGTTTTGAAAGGCTGTCAATTATACAAGTCAGTATAGACGAACTTCACTGAGTGTCACATTCTCTCCGAAAGCTGTATTAAATGGATATTGCCTAATGTCCGCTTTCGCTGGCGATCTCAACCGATCGTACAGAATTGTTTAACGAATTGATTCAGCCCATCGACTGCTTATATTTGTTGTAATAGGCGATTACTTTTTTTACGTAGTTCTGGGTTTCTTTATAAGGAGGGATTGTGTTGTTATATTTTTTAACGGCACCTTCTCCGGCGTTGTAGGCTGCCAGGACCAGTTTCAGGTTGTTATCGTACAAGATCAATAGATCCCGAAGATATTGTGTGCCACCACTGATATTCTCGTAAGGATTGCGTCTATTACTGACACCATAGCGTTTTGCAGTGCCAGGCATCAGTTGCATTAGTCCTACCGCACCTGCACGAGAAACAGCATCAGAGTCATAGGCTGACTCTGCGGTGATCACTGCATGAATAAGTGACTTTGGTAACTTGTAGCGATCGGCAACAACATTGATCGTGCCTGAATGCTTTTTCCTGTTTTGCTCAAGATTATTATACCTGATGGTGCCTGTTTTTAATGGCTCCCAACCTTTCCATGTTTTAACCAGTTTGACGTATTTACTATTTTTCGGGGTATCAGTCAGGATCACACGACCACGTTTATCCGTGTATTTATAAATATCTGCATAGGCCGTCGGTGCCACAAAGAAAGCGCAGACAACAAATATCAGTAAATTGAAACCCTGAGCAAAGTGCATATTTAAACCCTAATTTTCAAAGCATACGTAACACTATAATAAATATACGATTAATTGAAGCAATATCAAGGCATAAATCCCGGCCAAAACATCATCCAGCATAATCCCCAGACCGCCTGAGACCTTGCTATCCAGCCAACTAATCGGCCACGGTTTCCATATATCAAACAGGCGAAATAAAATAAAACCCAGTAGTACATATCGCCAATCAGGAGGAACCATGGTCATTGTGATCAGGAATCCAACGATCTCATCCCAGACTATCCCGCCGTGATCATGCACTCCCAGATGGTTTGCAGTCACATCACACAGCCAGATACCCAACAAAAATAAGGCAATAGTGACACCGATATAGACTGGCCATGATGGATAAGCCGAGGATAGATAAACCAGGGGGAAATAAAATAATACGCCGACAAGTGTGCCTATGGTGCCGGGCATCTTTGGCGCACAGCCTGTACCAAACCCCAATGCCAGCAGGTGAATCGGATTTTTCAGGAAACCTTGTGGGATGGGTGTGTTTTTACTCATTGCTTATATTCAATTCTCTGACTTTCGATGATAGCTTCAAGCAAACAGAATATACTATGGAGTATACTCAAACTACTTGGAAATGCAGGTTTCAGCAAAGAGAGAGGCTACCACATTCAAGGCATAAGCCCGCAGGACTAGTCATTCTAGTCCAAGGGTTTACAACGAAGAAGATGGTAGCCTCTCTTTTTGCCCTGTGGGAGCTCAGTCAGAAAGCCAGTGCCGCGTTGCAACGCTTATGAAGGATCAGGTCATTCACTGCACGTCGCGCCTTGCTCTGACTTCCTGACTGAACTCTGAATTCTGCATTTCCAAGTAATTTGAGTATTGTTATATGTAAGATGAACCCCATCTGGATACATATGCAGTCTTTAATTGGAGAATAAATAACATGATGCGTATAGGCTTATTTCTGGCAACCAATGCCGCGATACTTGTATTGATCAGTATCGTATTCCAGGTGTTTGGAATTGAAGGCATACTGGATAGTAACGGTGTTGACCTGAACCTTAACGCCTTGCTGGTCATGTCTGCCGTAATTGGATTCAGTGGATCCTTCATCTCTCTTGTAATCTCCAAGTGGTCTGCTAAAAGAGGCATGGGTGTTCATGTAATTGAAACTGCCAGCAATCAGGACGAACAATGGCTGGTCGACACCGTCCAGCGACAGGCAGAACAAGCGGGTATCGGTATGCCTGAGGTTGGAATATTTGAATCGCCTCAACCCAATGCCTTTGCCACCGGTATGAATCGTAATAATGCACTGGTTGCAGTGAGCACAGGCCTGCTTCAGCACATGACAAAAGATGAAGTTGAAGCCGTGCTCGCTCATGAAGTCAGTCATGTTAGTAATGGCGATATGATCACGATGGGGCTGATGCAAGGCGTGGTAAATACCTTTGTGATTTTTCTATCACGTATTGTCGGTTTTCTTGTCGATCGCATTATATTCAAAACGCAACGTGGCGTGGGGCCCGGTTATTTCATCACTTCCATTATTGCGCAAATCGTACTGTCCATACTCGCAAGCACCATCGTCATGTGGTTCTCCCGCTGGCGTGAATTTCATGCTGACGCCGGGGCTGCCGAACTTGCAGGCAATCATAAAATGATTGCAGCCCTGAAACGTTTACAAACAGTCAATGATCCACAAGACTTGCCCGGGGAATTTTCTTCTTTCGGTATTTCAGGTGGTGTTGGCGGCGGACTAAAAAGCCTGTTTATGAGCCACCCACCATTGGAAAAAAGAATCGAAGTACTGCAGGCTTCTGCAAATGTAGTAAACAGGCAATAGATAAAATATGGACAATCAACGACTCATTGATATTGAAACAAAACTCGCCTATCAGGAAGACCTGATCCAGGAACTCAATAAGACTGTTCACTCACAACAGTTAAAACTGGATCAACTGGAGGAGGCCATGCGGTCACTTACCTTGAGATATAACAGCCTGGCAGAACAAGGTGACTCAGAATATCCTGTTGATGAGAAACCACCGCATTACTAGACAACGCTAATATTCAAACTCGAAAACATATTCAATGGCAAGAGGATATCAACACGACTTTTCAGATAAGGGCACTGCCATGTTTGACGAAAAAGGCCGTGAAAGAAAAGCACGTACGATGGTCGCTGTGCTCCAGGATTATTTTGAAGATTCACTAACGAACTTTACTGTGCTTAATGTCGGAGGATCCGCAGGTATTATCGATGATTATCTATCAAGACATTTTAAATCTGTAGTGAGTATAGACATTGATGAAAAAGCTGTATCTCATGCAAAGAATAATTTTAGTAATGAGAATCTGAAATTTGAAATAGGAGATGCAATGAATCTCCAATACATAGACGAAACATTTGATGTCGTTATCGCAACTCAAATCTACGAACACGTCCCTGATGCACAAACAATGATAAAAGAGATACACAGAGTTCTTAAGCCCGGTGGGGCATGTTACTTTGCGGCAGGAAACCGACTCATGTGGAATGAACCACATTATAATCTACCCTTGCTCTCCGTCGTACCGAGACCAATGGCAAACCTGTACTTAAGACTATCCGGGAAAGGCAACTATTACTATGAAAAACACCTGAGCTATTGGGGACTCAAGAAACTGACCAGAAGTTTTACTATTCATGATTACACAAAGGCACTCATTGACAATCCAGCAAAATTTGGGGTTGAATATATGATAAGGCCGGAAAGTGCTAAAGCTAGAGTAGCGTCTGTTCTAGCCAGATATTTTATGTGGATGGTCCCTGGATATATATGGATTCTCGGTAAGAATGAAAGTAGCTAATTATAATTTCAGGATTTTGTCGCCTCAAACTCCTCGACCTTTTTTTTCCAGCGAACCAGTGCTTTTTCATAATAAACGAAGACACAGTTTACGCAGTTGCGTTGGCAACACTCTGATATGTCCGGTTCCCTTGGTTTGGGTGGCCTTTCCTCATTTGTTAAGGACACTTGTCCCGCGTTATTAAGCTGTTCATCAATATGCTCAATCACTCTGGGGATCAAACCATGAAAGTTTTTCATGACATTTAACCACCTCACCAATAATAATCATTGTTGGTGGTTTAATATCATGCTGTTTTGGGAAATCAGGTAAATTCCCCAGATTCCCAATATATACTTTTTGCTTATGTGTTGTGCCTTGCTGAACCAGGGCAGCTGGCATCTGCTCTGACATACCACGTGCAATCAACTCACGACACAGCTCTTGCAGCCCCATAACACCCATATAAACTGCAATGGTTTGTCTGGGTTGAATCAGGGTGTCCCAGTTCAGATCCATGCTTCCATCCTTCAAATGGCCGGCGACAAACACACAAGTATGTGCATAATCCCTGTGTGTTAACGGGATACCAGCATAACTCGCACACCCCGAGGCTGCAGTAATACCAGGGATTACCTGAAAAGGGATATTTTCGGCAGAAAGTAATTCTATTTCTTCCCCACCTCTGCCAAAGATAAATGGATCTCCTCCCTTGAGTCTCAATACACGTTTTCCCTGTTTGGCTAGATCTACCAACAGCTGACTAATTTCCTCCTGCGGTAATGCATGTTGATCGCGCTTTTTACCTACATATATGCGCTCAGCATCTTTACGACATAAATCAACAATTTCTGGTGCAACCAATCTATCGTAAAGCACGACCTCAGCCTGTTGCATTAATCTCAATGCACGGAAAGTTAACAAATCTGGATCACCAGGCCCCGCACCGACCAGATAGACTTCACCTGTTTTATCAATAACGGATCCTTCTTTCTCCAGGGTTTTCTCTAATGCTTTTAATGCTGCATCATCCTGCCCGGCATAGATCATCTCGGCCACAGGACCTTGCAGGATATGCTCCCAAAATCTGCGCCGCTCTTGCATCTTTGGATAACGCTGTTTGACATGCCCACGAAACCTGGCCATCAATTGGGCCAATCTGCCATAAGATGCGGGGATTAATGATTCCAGCCTTGCTCGAAGCAAACGTGCCAAGACAGGAGATGCACCACTAGTTGAGATCGCAATTTGTACCGGATCACGATCAACTATAGAAGGCATAATAAAACTACAAAGATCAGGATTATCAACCACATTAACAGGAATGTTTTGTGCTTTTGCCAGCTCGGAAACTTTTTTATTTACTTCCTCATCATTAGTCGCTGCAATCACCAGCATTTTATCGCCAAGTAATTCTTCCGAGAATTTTTCGGAGATGTAATTTATCTCCTTGTTCTCTGCAAGCTCTTTTAACTCTTTACAAATTTCTGGTGCAACGACGATGACACTGGCCTCTGCTTTTCTTAGCTGCCGAACCTTGCGTGCAGCAATTTCTCCGGCTCCAACCACAAGGCAGGGGTAAACAGATAAATCATAAAAAATTGGTAAATATTTCATGGCAACAATGATAAGGGCAAAAAGTGAAGCAGACGAGAGTTAAACATAAATTATTATTTCTATTCTGATGAGTTTCCAATGATACAGCATTCATCTACTGTAATAACAGGTGCTTCCCAGGGATGAGCAGGGCGAATGCCTTCTTCAACTACCTGGTTCAGGAGTTCTTCATTTCTTGGCAGCAAAAATTTTAACTCAATCGAATCCATTCGGCTCAGCTCACCAACAGATCCCGATGCGGGCTTGGATCCCTCAAGCGGTCTGAACTGTTCAGTTCCGGGTGCCGACCACCAGAAGACTTCACTATACTTGCCATCGTTGGGAGGTAGCACCCTGGTAATGGAAGCAAGCAGCTCTTCGAGCTGGGCAGGAGGAACAAAGACTGTTACGCGGTAAGCTTTTTCCATCTGCCAGGTTTAACTTCTAGGTTTTAGGAAGTGTTACGCCGGTTTGCCCCTGATACTTACCGGCACGATCTTTATACGAGGTTTCACAGACTTCATCAGATTCAAAAAAGATCATCTGGGCAACACCTTCATTGGCATAAATTTTTGCAGGTAGTGGTGTAGTATTTGAAAACTCTAAAGTCACATGGCCTTCCCATTCTGGTTCCAGTGGTGTGACGTTGACAATGATTCCACAACGGGCATAGGTTGATTTACCCAGGCAGATGGTTAATACACTTCTTGGAATACGAAAGTATTCAACGGTCCTTGCCAAGGCAAATGAATTGGGAGGAATGATGCAAACATCTGAATTCACATCAACAAAACTGTCCGAATCAAAATTCTTGGGATCGACTATGGCTGAATTAATATTGGTAAAGATCCTGAATTCCGCGGCACAACGAACATCATAACCGTAGCTGGAAGTGCCGTAGGAGACTATTCTGCCTGAACCATTTTTCTTGACCTGACCTGATTCAAATGGCTCGATCATGCCCTCATTTTCCGCCATGCGTCTTATCCAGGAATCGCTTTTTACACTCATAATCTTATATATTTCTCAGTTTTCTATCCACTTATGACTATCATGACCTAGGCACCCTCTTTGATAAATAAAGAAACCTAATTAGGTGTTTCGTCATACTGGCGCATGCCAGTATCTAGTCAATATGATGTGTTTATTTATTCGACTGGATGCTGGTATTCACCAGCATGGCAAGTGCTTGTCCTTTACATTCAACTCGATGCCGTACAATCAATCTCCAGTCCAAATTCATTTATTTAATTATTTTCAACCACAATCTTTGGAAATTTACCTGAATAATCTTTTGCCATCTGTGAAAGTCTGGCTGATGATATTCTGGCAATATCTCTGTAGAGCAAGGAGATATCCGAATCAGGTTCAATGGCAACGGTTGGCTTGCCGCAATCGACCCCTTCCCTGATCTTGATATCCAAAGGTAAAGAACCCAGCAAGTCTATACCGTACTGTTTCGACATTTGTTCGCCGCCGCCCGAGCCAAAGATATGTTCCTCATGGCCACATTGACTACAAATATGTGTACTCATGTTCTCAATGACCCCCAGAACCGGGACATCTACTTTTTCGAACATATTGTGGGCCTTGCGTGCGTCTAGTAAGGCAATATCCTGGGGTGTCGTCACAATGATGGCTGCACTCACAGGGATCTTTTGGCAAAGTGTTAATTGTATGTCACCAGTGCCTGGTGGCAGATCAATAATCAGATAATCCAGATCCTTCCAGTTGGTATCACTTAACAATTGCTCTAGCGCCCCCGTGACCATTGGCCCACGCCAGATCATGGGTGTCTCTTCATCGATCAGATAGCCAATCGACATGGACTGAATATTGTAAGATACCTTCGGTTCTATGGTTTTACCGTCTGCAGAATCCGGTTTGCCACTACTGCCCAACATCCTGGGTTGGCTTGGTCCGTAGATATCAGCATCCAGAATACCGACTTTGGCGCCTTCTGCCTGTAATGCCAGTGCCAGATTCACTGATGTGGTTGATTTCCCAACCCCACCCTTGCCTGAAGCAATGGCAATGGTATTTTTAACCCCGGGTAATGTTTGCACACCTTTTTGCACCGAGTGCGAGGTGATCCTGGTTTCGATCTGTACCGAAATATTGCCAATACCCGAGATACCGCTTAATTCATCCTGCAATGCCCTGGTTAATGTTTCATGATAACCATCGGCCGGGAACCCTAATGACAAGGTCAAATCAACATCAGCACCTTTTATTTGAATATCCTTAATGGCCCCCGCTGAGACCAAATCTTGCCCCAGACAAGGCTCTATATAGCTTTTAAGTTGTGTTTCAACGCTTTCTCGTGTGATATCAGTCATTCTTTACTTTCAGTTCCTGTTCGTGTTTTTTCTATCAAAAATATTGTCGGGTGGCGATTCTACCTTTTCCTGTCTTTAGCTTCACCCTAAACCACAATAATGGTAACTTACCCCCGCTATTTTTCATGAAGATTATCGTATAACGAATTCACCCAAGACTTATTGATGACTGACACGCAAAAAACATTACTGGTCACCAGTGCCCTGCCCTATGCCAATGGCTCGATCCATATAGGTCATATGCTGGAATATATCCAGACGGACATCTGGGTGCGGTTTCAGAAGATGCAGGGGCATACCTGTTATTACGTCTGTGCGGATGATGCACATGGCACGCCGATTATGCTGCGTGCCCAGCAGGAAGACATTAGCCCGGAAGCATTGATCGAGAAAGTCAGCCATGAACATCAAGCCGATTTTGCCAAGTTTTCAGTCGCATTTGACCATTTCCATAGTACACATTCAGAAGAGAATCGTGAGCTGTCCTGCATGATATATGAGCGCTTGCGCGATGCCGGTCATATCAACAAGCGCACCATCAAACAGGCATATGATCCCGAGAAGGAGATGTTTCTGCCGGATCGGTTTATTCGTGGTGAATGCCCAAAATGTGGCGCAGCGGATCAGTATGGTGATAGTTGTGAGGTCTGTGGGGCGACTTATAGCCCGACAGAACTGATTAATCCTGTCTCGGCAATATCCGGTGCCAAGCCGGTTGAAAAAGAGTCTGAACATTACTTCTTCAAACTGCCTGATTTCGAAGATATGTTGCGCGACTGGACTCATGCGGGTCATCTGCAGAAAGAAGTCACCAATAAACTGAATGAATGGTTTGAAACAGGTCTGCAGGAATGGGACATTTCCAGGGATGAACCTTATTTCGGTTTTGAAATTCCGGATGCACCAGGAAAATATTTTTATGTCTGGCTGGATGCGCCGATAGGTTACCTTGCCAGCCTGAAATATCTCTGTAATCAAAAAGATCTGGATTTTAACAGCTTCATCAAAGCAGACAGCGATATCGAGATGCATCATTTTATTGGCAAAGATATTGTCTATTTCCACGCACTTTTCTGGCCAGCCATGCTCGAGGGCAG
>QNEM01000064.1 GCA_003645215.1 Gammaproteobacteria bacterium | reverse complement strand
TAGGCTGCCCTGATTTCCTGTGTTTTTTGTGTGGCTATTTTCATCATTTCTTCAGGCAGACCTTTGGAGATAAGCTTATCCGGATGATGTTGGCTGATGAGTTTTCGGTAAGCGCGTTTTACTTCACTGTCACTAGCATCTGGATCAACGTTGAGGATGGCATGAGCATCATCCAGCTGCATTTTTCCTGATCGTCCACCGTGTCCAGACTTCTGGTGATGTGCCTCAGCAGAGATTGCAGCAAGAATACTGTTCAGCTCATACTCAGAGAAGCCAATCAATCGACAGATTTTTTCCAAAAGCTTTTTCTCTGCCGGGTGTAAAACACCATCCGCGTATGCAGCAGAACATTGAATCTCGATAAATACTCTTTTTATATTTTTAGATAGACCAAGTTCAGATTTTAACTGGGACAGGACATCTTCAAGTGGGAAACCATCCTTCTTGCCCTCATTGAAAAGTGCAATTGCGGCATCCTTTTGCTCAGGTGACAATGACATTTGCGACATGACCATTCTGGCCGCACTGATTTCATCTGGTGTAACGCGACCATCTGCCTTGCAGATATGCCCCATCACTGAAAACGTTGCGGTGAAAAATGCCGCTTGTGAACGATTTTGTTGTCCTATAAAAGGGGCGGAGGTTCGTGTGGAACCATCCTTGTCAAAACCATGACCCAACGCTACACCAAGCAGAGCACCGATTGGTCCACCTAAAGCAAAGCCAACATAACCACCAATTAATTTACCCCACCAGCTCATTTCAGCTCACCTGTATCTCGTATTCTTATATATCTCAATCGACTGGTTCTCTCATGGTGACAAACTCTTCTGCTGTTGTGGGATGGATACCGATAGTTTTGTCGAAATCAGACTTGCTTGCCCCAGCCTTCATGGCAATGCCTATGCCTTGCATGATCTCGCCAGCATCCGGGCCGACCATATGCACACCAATAACTCGATCTGTTGCTTTATCAACAATCAGTTTCATGAAGGTTTTCTCATCTGCACCTGATAATGTATGTTTCATAGGCATGAAAGAAGATTTATAGATATCAATCTGATCGTATTTATCTCTTGCTTCTTCTTCGGTGAGCCCAACAGTTCCTATATTTGGTTGGCTAAACACACAGGTTGGAATATTTTCATAATCTACTGGAGATGTTTCATTATTATATAGACGCCTTGCCAGAAACATACCCTCGGCCAATGCCACGGGTGTTAAATTGACGCGATTGGTAACATCTCCCACGGCATAAATTGAAGGGATATTTGTTTGATATTCATCATTAACGACAATAGCAGCAGCCTTATCAAGCTTGATTCCCAGTGACTCAATTCCTATGCCTTCAGTTTTGGGTTTCCTGCCCGTTGCATACAAGATTTGATCAGCAGTCAGGGTTGATCCATCTGTTAATGTTGCCTGTAATTGATTATCTGTTTTCTCTATGGAATCAATAATAGTCTCAAATTTAAGATTAATGCCTTTTTTCCGCATTTCTTCGGCCAGAAATTTACGAACATCCTCATCGAAACCTCTGAGGAATAATGGGCCGCGATAAAGCAGTGTCGTATCTACCCCAAGCCCGTTAAAAATTCCGGCGAACTCAACGGCAATGTATCCGCCACCAGCAATGATGACTTTTTCAGGGAGTTTTTCCAGAAAAAACACTTCATTAGATGAAATGACATGCTCTTTTCCGGGAATGTCTGGAATGCTTGGCCAGCCACCGGTGGCTATCAAAATGCGTTCCGCAGAATAGTTTTTACCATCGACAGCCACGGTATGTTCATCAACAAGAGAGCCATGTCCCTCTATTAGTTCAACACCGGCTCCACTCAGTATTTTTTCATAAACACCATTAAGCCGTTCTATCTCTGTGTTTTTATTTTTAATCAGTTGTTGCCAGTTAAAGTCTGTTGAACCTACCTTCCAGCCAAAACCCCTGGAATTTTCAAAGTCTTCAGCAAAGTGTGAAGCATAGACCAGTAATTTTTTTGGGACACAACCGACATTGACACAGGTCCCTCCCAGATATCTGTCTTCTGTAATGGCAACTCTGGCACCAAAGCTGGAGGCCATACGTGCAGCACGTACGCCACCGGAGCCAGCCCCAATGACGAACAGATCGTAGTCAAATTTATCCATATATCTATACTCAGTGATTATTTACAAATAATTTTTATAGGTATAAAAGTTAGTTTTTTTATATAATGGGTGCCAACACTCATGATTCAAAAACAGACCGAGATAAGAAAAATCGAAAATCTATTTCACCCTCTGGAAGATATTAACACCAGTGACTACTAAAGACGAAAGTGGAAAATTAATGCGCTGGGCGACCTATGCATCAGTTGCCGTCGCTTCCACCCTCATTGTTATCAAAATGTTTGCCTATGTACTGACAGGGTCTGTAGCAATTCTTTCCAGTTTGATTGATTCACTACTGGATTTAATTGCTTCTGGAATAAACCTGTTTGCGGTCAGACATGCCCTGGTACCGGCAGACCATGACCATCGTTATGGTCATGGCAAGGCAGAAGCGATTGCCGGCCTGGCTCAAGCGGCTTTTATTACCGGCTCATCTATTTTTCTGATTGTTGAATCTATTAATCGCTTTTACCATCAGCAGCCTATAGAAAATGGAAATATTGGTATTGTTGTCATGCTGATTACAATTACCTTGACGGCACTATTGGTTAAATTTCAGCGTTATGTCGTCAAACAGACAGGATCTATTGCAATCACTGCAGATTCCCTGCATTACGTCGGTGATCTACTGCTTAATCTGAGTGTTCTCATTGCATTGGTTCTGGGTATATATTTCGACTGGCAGTTGGCGGATCCGGTTTTTGCATTACTGATTGCAGCTTTTATTCTAAAAAGTGCATGGGATATTGCCAAACAATCATTGGCTCAACTTATGGATCAGGAATTACCTGATGAATTACGAGAAGAAATCAAAAAGATTGCTTTACAACATCCTGAAGTACTCAACATGCATGAGTTAAGGACGCGTTCTTCGGGCAGGCAATATTTCATTCAATTACATCTGGAAATGGATGGTGAACTTAAGCTCAGGGAAGCGCATGAAATTGCCAATGAGGTGGAGATTGAAATATGTAAGGTGTTTCCAAATGCGGAAGTGATTATTCATGAAGATATGGAAGGCTTACATGATGATGAATCAAGAGAGTAGTCTAAAAAATACATTCTGGTATTCCCTCAACTATGGTTTGGATGACTATGCTAAATCTGTCATTTCGAACCCTGACCTGAACCGCAGGGAGGGAGTTTGTGAGAAATCTTAATCCGTGTAGAAGAAGATATCTCCCTGCGGTCGATATGACAGAAAATTTTGGAAGAATCGGCTATTCATAAGATCTGAATTGTAGGAATGCTAGCCTCTTCTCCAGGTATGAAATTTTTCTACCCATTTAAGTAGTCGTTCTGGCGCGTGCGCTTTTTTCCAGTTACCTGCAACGTATTTGTTTGCCTCGGCCAGGGTAGGGTATATATGAATGGTACCCAATATTTTGTTCAGACCGATGTTGTTGCGCATGGCACTGACATACTCGGCAATCAAATCGCCTGCGTGTTCGCCGACAATAGTAACCCCCAGTATTTTATCTTTCCCCGGTACTGTCAGCACCTTTACCAGCCCATGTGCTTCTTCATCAGCAATAGCGCGGTCAAGATCGTCTATTTCATAGGTAGTGACCTCGTAAGGGATATTATTTTCTTTGGCTTCTGTTTCATTTATGCCAACACGTGCAACTTCAGGATCGGTAAAGGTAGCCCAGGGGATGACTGAATAATCCACTTTGAATTTTTTAAAATCGCCAAATAGTGAATTGACTGCTGCATACCATGCCTGATGTGCCGCTGTATGTGTGAACTGGAAGGGTCCCGCGACATCACCACAGGCAAAAATATTTGGATAAGAGGTTTGCAGAAATTCGTTTGTTTCGATTGTTTTTGTGCGTGTTATCGGCATGTCCAGATCTTCCAAACCATATCCCGTGGTATTGGCTGTACGACCAACTGCGACCAATAATTCATCAAAGGCAATACGAATTTCCTTACCCTGATGTTCGCAGATTAAGATCTTTTCTCCATTCTCATGCAGAAATTTCTTGACCTTGTGATCTGTCAGGACAGAAACGCCTTCTTCATTGAAGCGTTGCATTACCATTGCCGATATTTCCGGGTCTTCACGGATTAATAATCTGGGTAACATCTCAATTTGTGAAACATGACTGCCAAAACGTGCAAAACATTGTGTTAATTCGCAACCAATCGGACCACCACCAAGTACAATGAGTCTTTCAGGTAATTTCCTTAACTCCCATATCGTGTCAGAGGTGTAATAAGCAATATCTTCAATGCCCGGAATGGGGGGAACAAATGGACGTGCCCCGGCCGCGATGACAATATTCCGTGTCGTTAAGGTTGCGCCGTTGACTTCGACTGTCCACGGTGAAGTGATCTTTGCCTCACCAGTGATACATTCAACACCAAGTTCCGAGTAACGCTCAATCGAATCATGTGGCTCAATGGTTTTTATGACACGTTGAACGCGTTCCATAACATCTGCAAAGTCAAACTCGACATCAGCAGATTTGAATCCAAATTCCGTGGCACGGCGAGCATGAGCAAGAAATTTTGCAGAACGAATAAGGGCCTTTGATGGAACACAGCCTGTGTATAAACAATCTCCACCCATCTTGTTCTTCTCAATCAAGCTGACTTTGGCTTTGACCGCTGCAGCAATATAGGCAGTTACCAGGCCTGCGGAACCAGCACCTAATACAACCAGGTTGCGATCAAAATTTGTCGGTTTTTTATAATCCTTGTTCATGATGATTTATTTTCTATGCCGTTGTTTTCTAATTGTCGTCGTGACTGAATAAAATCAATTGTTTTTTTCGCAATCAATGGGAACAGGCCAAGTAGTGTGAAAGACAGAATTAATTCTGCAGAAAAAATATCTTTCAGGCTATTGATTTGTGCAAGTTGTGTACCTGCAAAGACATAGACAATAGTACCAGCCAGCATACCCAGTTGACTGACGAGAAAAAATGTCAGTGTTTTTATCGGGGTCAGACCCATGACTATATTGACAATAAAAAATGGAAATGCGGGTACCAGGCGTAATGTAAACAGATAAAATGCGCCGTCTTTTTCTATGCCCTGGTTAATAATATGTAGTCGTTCTGTGAATCTTTGTTGCAATGCTTCTCTGAACAGGTAACGTGAAATCAGGAAGGCAAGTGTTGCGCCTATGGTTGATGCAAATGAAACCAGCAATGTCCCCTTGAGCAAGCCAAATACTGCGCCGCCCGCCAGGGTCATGATTGCGGCGCCCGGCAGGGATAATCCCGTGATGACAATATACGCAGTGAAATATATTAGTGCTGCAGTTAAAGGGTCAGTGTTGTTGAATTCGGTGATGTTGGTTTGCTGTGCTTTTAAGGTATCCAGATTAGCGTACTGATGTAGACCGAAATAAAAAAAGATAAAAATAAAGAGGGCGATCAGACTGATGAATGCAATCCTGATTTTCATATTATCAATGGTCGTATTTTATAGTCCATAGAAGGGATGGACTGTGATGTAGTTGACTAGTTCCCGGAATGTTTTTTTTCAAATAGCGCTTATAAAAATTAGTCTGGATCAGTTCGATAATCCCTGTTTCAATATATTTGCTTCATCTATTTCATCCGACGTTAGTTTTTCTTTTAAAGCATCACGTCTGTGAACATCCATGACATTACCGCCATCAGCCAATATGTCGTACCAGGCCAGGGCCAGCGGCATATTTTGTTCGATTCCATCACCACTCATGTAAAGTGTGGCGAGTGTCCTTTGTGCCAAAGCATAGCCCTGGGCTGCTGATTTTTTATACCACTCAATTGCTGCTTCAGGATCTTTTTCAGTACCTTGACCATAAGCATAGGCCAGGCCTAATTTGTATTGTGCCGGGGCATAATTTTGATCTGCAGATTTCCTGAAAAATTCATAGGCAGTACTGTAATTTTGCGGTACTCCTTCACCAAATTCGAAGGCAAGGCCTCTTTCATAGATGTTTGATGCTGAATCATCAGTAGTATCTGAACTGTCAGCTGACAGTTGTTCACTGCTAGCCCTAGGCTCATCTATCTCTTCGCTAGAGCCATAGGATTCGTCCAGTTCCTCCTCATCAGCATCATCTTTCCCGAATAATTTACTAAAAAAACCTTTTTCCTCTTCAGGTTCTTCTAATGTAGCATCATCCAGTTCGGGTAAATTATTATCCTGCTTATTATCATTGGGGTTGTATTCTGGCTCTGGTTCAGCTGCGGTAATGTGTTGCAGGCTCTGCAAATTATGTTGCGAACTTTCATGACCTTGCTCAGCAGCTTTTTCATACCATTGTCGTGCTTGATTATCATCTTGCGTAACGCCCTCACCCATCAGGTACATATTACCAAGACTGTATTGTGCATCTGCATTACCCTGTTGAGCTGCTCGGCGATACCAGAGGAAGGCTTGTGAATAATCCTGTTTCACACCTTTGCCTTGATAATATAAGGCACCAAGTTGAAACTGGGCCTCTGAATCACCCTTGACTGCCAGAGGCTGTATGTCTGAAGCTGTTCCTGTAATGACTGCATCAGGTGAAACATCAATACTCTCTATAATTATTTCTGCAGATTCTACTTCTATGGAAGAATCTTCTTCAGGCTCCTCTAATTTTGCAATGATGATGGGTTCTTCAATATTATCAATATCAGTAGTATCAATTTCAACGACTTCCTCTGAGAGGGTTTCTTCTGAAATAATTTCTTCCTGGATAATTTCTTCAGAGGCAGTATTATTTTCTGCATCATCTGCTTTTTTACCACCAAATAATCGAGAGAAAAATCCCTTCTTTTCTGTTTCGTCTACAGATATTTCCTCTATAGTTATTTCTGTTTCGTCTACAGATATTTCTTCTATAGTTATTTCTGTTTCGTCTACAGATATTTCCTCTATGGTTATTTCAGTTTCATCTTCAACTGCTAATTCAGGTTCGATCAAAATTACATCTGCTGGCAACTGTGTTGCTGTCTCAACAGGCTCAAGCTGTGCAACAGCTATTTCAACTTCAGTCGAAGATTCGAGTTGTTGTCCCGCAGGCGCAGAGTCAGCGGCATAGGCAACAACTTCTGAAGAATCTTCAGTATCTTGTTCGCTCAGGTTTTCAGGTACTGGATCTGCCGTATCTTTCTTGGTGAATAGCCGGGTAAAAAAATCTTCTTTCGGTGCTTCTTCTACCTCAGAAACTACTCCAATGATTTCAGGAGCGGGGGCATCAGGAGCAGGTGCTTCAATCGTTTCAGGCTCCGTGACTTCCTCAGCCACAACAATTTCTGTTTCAACAGGTACAGGTTCAGTTTCTGGCTCAGGTGTGACTATGTCTACCGAGACGGCCTCTTCTGGCTCTTCAGTCGCAGCAACTTCCTCAGGTGTCGCATAGACTACACCACTTTGTTCGGGTTCTGGATCAACTGCATCCTTTTTACCAAATAACTTTGAGAAGAAACCTCGTTTTGGTTTTTCTTCTGCTCCAGTGGTTACTTCACTCGTATCTGGGACAGGTGCTTCAATTGTTTCAGGCTCAGTTACTTCTTCAACCACAACAACTTCAGTTGTCACAGGCACAGGCACAGGTTCGGGTTCTGGTGTCACTATGTCTGGTGAGATAGTCTCTTCGGCAACTTCAATTTCATTTGTGGGGGCAGGTTTATAGCTATTTTCAGCCGCAGCAACTTCCTCAGGCGTCGCATAGACTACACCACTTTGTTCGGGTTCTGGATCAACTGCATCCTTTTTACCAAATAACTTTGAGAAGAAACCCCGTTTAGGTTTTTCTTCTACTTCAGCAGTTGTTTCATTTAGATCGGGAGTAGGTGATTCAATCGTTTCAGGCTCGGCGACCTCCTCAACCGCAGCAACCTCAGGTTCAGGTTTGGGCTCAGGTTCAGAAGTTGCCATTGTCGGGATCTGCGATGGCTCCTTGACACTCTCTGTCGGCACAGTTTCAGCCTGGGCAGATACGTCTTCTATTTCGGGAACGGGGACTGGTGCGGGTCTGTTTGCACCAGCGATGGCTCTTTCCATACTGGCCAGTTCATTTTGAGCCGCAGCATATCCCTGATCTGCGGACAGGCGAAACCATCTGACGGCCTGGTTATAGTCCTGATCTACGCCATTACCGGAACGATACAGGGTTCCGAGGTTGTATTGGGCTGCGGCATCACCTTTGTCTGCAGCCTTGCGATACCATATTGCAGCCTGCACATAATCTTTTTCGACTCCATCTCCCGTGTGATAAAGGCTACCGAGCAGTACCTGGGCGCGCTCATATCCCTGTTCGGCTGATTTTTTAAACCATTCTGCTGCTAATTCCGGGTTTTGGGCTATGCCTTCACCATAGGCATATGAGACGCCCAGGCTATATTGAGCAACCTCATGGTTTTGTTCTGCGGCACGTCGGTACCATTGAAAGGCTTCTTTATAGCTTTGTTTAACTCCCTCTCCAAATGCGTAGGCAACAGCAAGATTATATTGAGAATCCCTGTCGCCAAGAACTGCTGCTTTTTTGTACCATTTAACGGCCTTAACATAATCCTGTTCTACACCTTCACCAACGTAGTACATGTAGCCTAAATGAGCTTGCGCTTTCATATCTCCCTGTTCAGCGAGCTTTTGAAACTCGGCAGCGGCTGCGGCATTATCACCCTGAGCCAGAGCATTATTGGCAGCATTCATGTCTGCATAAGAAGGCTGGCTGGTTAAAAACAAGACTGAAAAGGTGAAAAGAAAGACTTTATTCAATGCAACTGACCCCATACCAGAAACGAAGATGATACAAATTGTAGTGTTAAACCCAAGCAAATATACTATATATCGTGGAAAATCGTAAGATCATTCATATCGACATGGACGCATTCTTCGCTTCTGTCGAGCAGCGAGATCACCCGGAATATCAGGGCAAGCCTGTAATTGTAGGTGGTCAGCCTGATAAACGCGGTGTTGTGGCCGCATGTAGCTATGAGGCCCGACAATTCGGTATTCACTCAGCGATGCCAAGCTCAACAGCCTATAGATTATGCCCTTCGGCAATTATTATACAGCCCCGGATTGATATCTACAGGCAAGTCTCCACTGAAATACAGTCTATTTTTAAACGTTATACAGACCTGGTAGAGCCACTTTCCCTGGACGAAGCCTATCTGGATGTGACCGAGAGTACGGAATTTCAGGGCTCGGCGACGCTAATTGCACGGTCAATCAAGAAGACAATCAAAGAAGAAACTGACTTAACAGCATCTGCTGG
>QNEM01000063.1 GCA_003645215.1 Gammaproteobacteria bacterium | reverse complement strand
GCTGCAATTCTATTTCTATTCAGCCTTTTAATTGGTTTAGACCAGGCTGGCAAAATTGCAGCCGCAGTTTTATCTGGGAAGATAGAGTCTCCTAAATTAGCCATCGCTTTAGTAATTTTCATTTTATGTATTGCCGGGGTTAAAAAATCTATCACAATGTTTAAGGCTGGAGCAGATATCATTATTGAGTCTCCTACCACGCCAGGCAAAAAGATAATCTTTCAACTAGGTAACTTATTTCTAGTTCTAGCCATCATTGCGATTGTCTACACTATTAGTCTTATTATTTATTTAGTATTAACAAAATCTACTGGCGTGCCAGCTGGTTTTGGTCTGGCCGCCTCAATGATTTTCTTTGTTATGGGACAGGGGCTTAAAGGTCTAGTTCAGGTAACTCATAACCAGTCACTCAATTCGACGCCAAAAAGTGGCGCGAATTAGCTCAATCGTTAACGAAGGGATTGCTCCCCCTATATCGTGCCGAACAGATTCATGATTTTAAGGGCATTTGAACAGGACGTTCAAATGAGCACGACCAAGACAGGAGTCTTGTTTGTGCGACCTTAAAAAATCATTAAGCTGTGAGGGTATCCCCAAGTCATTATTTGGGGACACGATATCGGGGGCAGTTTTCTTTTGGATACTTTTCTTTAGTCTGTACAAAGAAAAGTATCACGCCGCTAAAAGGCGGAACCAATTCTAGGTGACGTGAAAAGATGAAAAATGTGACAGATTTGTCTTATCATAAACAATGAAAATGATGATCAAAATAACCCACCAAATAATCTACCTCCTAATACTGATATCGCTATCAGCCTGTGGTGATTCACCACAACAACTCACACCCCTCCCCGATGATGCCGTCATCCTCGCTTTCGGCGACAGTCTCACCTATGGCACCGGTGCAAACAAAGGCGAAAGCTACCCCGCTGTCCTGGAAACCTCAGTCAATCGCAAAGTCATCAATGCCGGGGTGCCCGGAGAACTATCCGTACAGGGTCTGAAACGTTTGCCAAAATTTCTTGATAAATATCACCCTGCCTTATTAATCCTTTGTCATGGTGGCAACGACATATTGCAAAAATTTGATCTTGCAAAGGCTGAGGCAAATATAAGACAGATGATTGCCCTCGCAGAGAATAGAAATATACCGGTAATCCTCCTGGGTGTTCCAAATCCGGGCTTGTTCCTTAGCGATGCGGATCTGTATAACAAAATTGCTGATAGTACTGCGGTTACATATATTCCGAACCTCATCGCAAAAATACTGTCTGATGCATCAATGAAATCAGATCCGGTACATCCCAATAACACTGGCTACAGTAAAATGGCTTCCGCTCTGGCCTCTACGCTGAAGAACAGTGGCGCTCTATAGACCTGGTACAGGTTAAATATTGCTGGATATAAATACTGGTTATGGGATGATCGCGCCCTTCAAATATTTTGCACGAACAACTTTACACAGGAAATCAGGATGAATATTAAGCGTTATTTTTTAGTTTTAATTTTTACATTTATGAGTTTTTCGGTCTTTGCTGCTGCCGAAGTCAAAACTGACGAGCAAAAATTGAGTTATTCCATGGGAACATATTTCGCCATGGGCATTACGCAGCAAGATATCATACTTGATGTGCCAGCATTCATTCAGGCGATTGATGATGTTCTGAATAAGAATGATCCACAGATCAACACTGAAGAAATGAAGGGAATTCTCGAAAAATACAAGGAAACCCTCGCTGCGGAAGAGACAATGGCAGTCGTAAGGAATAAAGAAGAGGGTGAAGTTTTCCTTGCTGAAAATAAAAAGAAAGAAGGTGTCATTGAAACAGCTAGCGGCCTTCAATATAAAATTCTTACTAAAGGTAGCGGAAAAAATCCTGCTGCCGGGAGCAATGTCACCGTTCACTACGAAGGCAGATTAATTGATGGTACAGTTTTTGACAGTTCCTATGCTCGAGGAGAACCAGCAACATTTTCTCTGGGTCAGGTGATTAAAGGCTGGCAAGAAGCCGTACCAATGATGACAACAGGAGCAAAATGGCAAATTTATGTCCCTGCAGCTCTCGCTTATGGAGACCGTGCTGCAAGTGAATTGATTGGTCCCGGATCGACTTTAATCTTTGATATCGAATTAATTTCTGTTAATTAGTATTTAATACCAGGGTATTTTATTCAGGCGGCACATCTGCAAGGTGTGCCGCTTTTTTATTCAGGTCTGTTATTACTGACTGGATAGCGTCAACTACAAACTCAGGTTTTTCCAGTGGTATTAAATGTCCACTGCCTGCAGCAATTATCTGTGTTCCTGAAGCATTAAGCTTTGACAATTCTTTCTGCATTTCCATCCACGCAAGGTACAGAGCTGCACCCAGGGGATCGTCTGACCATTCCTGTTCTCCTCTGGAGACAACCACCAGGGGCATATCTCTAAGCCTTCCTGAGTGACTAATCTGTGCCGCACTGATGGGATAATTTACATATTCACGCCGCTCGGTATCAGCTGTTCGCGGCGCAGATAATATAGCTCCAGCCAGATTTCTAATACTCTCCGGGTACAAATGCAGTGTTTCACCGGTAAACACCCGTTGAAAATTGCCTAAATCCGCGATGCTTTTATCATTGGGAATGGACGGCAATCGCTCTGCCTGTTCAGGGTGTGATGAATCTACCAATACCAGACCAGCTGTTCTGGAGGCATAAAGCTTGGAGAAATAAATCATATTGAAGCCGCCAAAAGAATGTCCCACCAAGATATAAGGAGCTGGTAATTCAGCAGCTTCCAGTAGTGTGGATAGCTCATCAACAATCTGGTCTGTCGCACGTGGAGAAGGACCTCTGTCACTCCAGCCGTATCCCGCCCTGTCATAACTACAGGCCCTGATATTATTCTCGGCCAACAGACCCTGGACCTTGTACCAGTCAAGTGAAAACCCGCCCAAACCGGCATCAAGTATTACTGTGGGGCCATTTCCTTCTGTGCAGTATAGATGAAGTCTGTGTGTACCAATGCTGACCAATTTGCCCGGAGGGCGATTCCATCTAATCTCCCTGCCCTCATCAGCAAACACCGACCCCACAAATGGTGACATGAATAAAAAGAGAAAAACCAGAACTCTGATCATGAGACTCGTTTGAAACGCTTCATTTATACGAAATAATCATCTTTATTCTGTACATATTAGGATAGCTGTTGTTGATGTGACAGGCTAATTGGCTGCTTGTTCTGTGCATACGAAGTGAAATAAATGTAAAAACAATGCTAAATCAGGGTGAAAATAGAAAAAATCTAAACTTAATACCAGAAACACCTTCTAATCGTGCTAAATTACACGGAATTTATCTAATTTATTGGTTTATAAACCATCAGACAATCATGCACTTAAGACATTTAATAGTCATATTTTCCATCATGCTGGCTACTTTCAGTAGCTATGCCAACGAAGGAACGGGTTCTGATGCCGAGGATAATTTCCATCAGGGCCAGATTTTATACCAGGATGACAACTATGATGCAGCTGCAAATAGCTTTTCAAAGGCCATCAGCCTGTCACCTGATGATTCGCGTTATCACCACTGGCTTGCGAAAACTTACGGAGAATTGGCAGAATCCTCTGGTTGGTTGAAGGCTATGAGATATGCTAAAGATGCAAAAAAATCTCTTGAACGTGCTGTTGAACTGGATCCGAAAAATATCGCTGCTCTTACAGACCTTATGGAATATTACAAACAGGCTCCCAGATTTCTTGGGGGAAGTAACAAGAAAGCCGGGGAAGTTAGCGACCTCCTGGAGAAATTAAAAGAGAATAATGCCCACTCATTTATCGATCATCATATGACTAACAGCGCACAAAATAGCTAAAAACCATTAGCGACATGATAAATAAGATATAATGCACACACTACGGAACGCGCTTACTTGATTAACCCGATACACTCTATGAAGAAACTTCCACTATTTATTGCATTAATTCTGGCATTCTGTTCTATCTTTTTCCAGGTTAGTGTCTATTCAGAAACACCATTAGTGCCTCTGTCGGAATTGACCCCTGCCAAAAAACATACTAACGCGACGGAAATAATTACTTATTTAATCAATAGTCATCACTATCACAAGAAACCACTTGATGACGCATTGTCTTCATCAATATTTGACTCCTACCTGAAAAGCCTGGATCCAAATCGCAGTTTTTTTCTGGATGAAGACATCAAGAAATTTTCAAGATACAGATATAAATTGGACGATGCTCTATTGAAATCAGAGCTAAAACCAGCGTTTGATATTTTTAAAATCTACAGGAACAGGGTCAAGGAACGTATCAATTATGCAGTCCTGGAACTAGAGAATGAATTTGATTTTGAAATTGATGAAGAATATCTGTTTGACCGCCGTGAGCTTCCCTGGGCTACCAATGTTAATGAGTTAAATGAAATGTGGCGCAAGCGTGTAAAGAATGACATGCTCAATCTTCTATTGACTGGTAAAGAAGAAACAGAAATAAAAGAAACTTTAAGGAAACGATATCAACGAATTTATACCAGCACGTATCAGCTAAATTCGAATGATATCTTTCAGACCTTTGTTAACGCCTATACGACTTCAATCGAACCTCATACTTCTTATTTCTCACCCAGGACCTCGGAAAACTTTGATATCAGTATGCGGCTCTCTCTCGAAGGCGTCGGTGCAGTCCTCAGAAATGAAAATGATTACACGCTTATCCAGAAAATTATCCCAGGCGGACCAGCAGACCTGAGTAAAAAACTTCATAGTAAAGACAAGATCATCGGTGTTGGTCAGGGTGAAGATGGAGAAATCATTGATGTCATTGGCTGGAGACTTGATGACGTCGTAGAACTTATCCGCGGGCCCAAAGGTACAGTCCTGCGTCTGGAAATCATTCCTGGCAAGACTGGCAGTGAAGATCTTAACCAGGTCGTTACCTTGACCAGAAACAAGATTAAGCTGGAAGAATCAGCATCAAAATCGAAACTAATCGAATTACCTGGTCTGGACAGGAAGATTGGGGTTATTGATATCCCTACTTTCTATGTGGACTTTGCAGCCCAGGCCAAGGGCGACTCTGATTACAGAAGTACCAGTAAAGATGTTCGTAAACTCATCACCGACCTCAAAAAAGAAGGTGTCGAGGGGATCATCATTGACCTACGTGCGAATGGCGGTGGCTCTCTCTCTGAATCACTTGCGCTAACGGGACTCTTTATCAAGGAAGGTCCTGTGGTACAAACGAAAAATTCCTCAGGAGAAATTGATATTAATAATGATCCTGACCCTACTCTATTTTATGCAGGGCCTTTGGCAGTACTGGTTGACAGGAACAGTGCCTCTGCCTCAGAAATTTTTGCAGGTGCTATTCAGGACTATCAACGTGGCATTATTATCGGCGAGCCAACCTTTGGTAAGGGGACGGTGCAAAATATTGTCGATCTCAATCACTTTATTAAAAATCCTAAAGAAGAACATGGCAAACTTAAAACAACGATTGCACAGTTTTTCCGCGTCAGTGGCGGCAGCAATCAAAATAAAGGTGTCATCCCTGATATTATTTTTCCCACAGCAATAGATATAGAAGATTATGGTGAACGTTCACTGGAGAATGCCTTGCCATGGGACCAGGTGAAATCAGCAAAATATGTCAAGGTAAGTTCACCAGAATATTTTTATGACAAGGCCAGAGCTTCACATGAACAACGTGTGAGTTCTGACAGGTCTTTCATATTACTTCTGGAACAACTACAACTTGTTAAATTAAATAGTTACAAAAAAACAATTTCTCTAATGGAGAGTAAACGTAAGGCTGAACGTGAACAATTACTGGACATGAAGCATGAGCTTGAGAATGAATTGAGAATCGCACAGGGACTTGAACCACTTCCGCAAAGGGATGACACAGTGAAAATTGACGAAGATGAAGAGGAAGAGGAAGATGATAAAGAAAAACCTCATGACATCCTGCTACAGGAGACCGCTCGCATTCTCAATGATCTTATCCTGATAGTGGAGTCTGGTCCTTCAGGGCTCCAGGCACTGAAGATTGAACAAGAAAATGCTACAGGCAATATGTAATATTACTTCGTACTGAAATACAAAAAACCTCAATTACTTGCTCAATGAAGTGTACTCATCAGGCAAGAGTTTTCCGTCATTATGATCAACACAGGAGATGACAAAATTAATAAAATACCTGCAACACTAATAGATGGCGATGGTATCGGTCCAGAAATTACTGAAGCCACTATCAATGTATTAGATGCACTAAAGGCACCTTTTGAATGGACACGCTTTAAGGCAGGCCTTGCAGCAATGGAAGAATCAGGTGATGTGTTACCCAAACCCATGCTGGATAACATTCGCGAGACCAAACTTGCACTTAAGGCACCTTTAACTACGCCTGTCGGTGAAGGCTTTCGTTCTGCTACCGTTCGTCTGCGAGAAGAATTTAATTTATATGCCAACGTCAGGCCCGCACAGACTTTTATTCCCGGAGGTCGTTTCGAAGATATTGACCTGATTTTAATCCGCGAAAATACTGAAGGCCTGTACGTGGGTGTTGAACATTATATTCCTGTCGATGGTGACCCAAGGGCTGTTGCCTCTGCATCAGGAATAATGACACGCGCGGGTTGCAAAAGAATTGCTGAATTCACCTTTGATTATGCCTTACGCCATGGCCGTAAAAAGGTAACGGTGGTACATAAGGCCAATATTCTGAAAAAACTCACTGGTTTGTTCCTTGATACTGCACTTGAAGTTGGTAAGCCTTATGCAGATAAACTCGAGATTGAAGAGCGTATTGTTGATAACACAGCCATGCAACTTGTCATCAACCCTTCCCAGTTTGACATTATTCTAACCAGTAATATGTTTGGCGACATTCTCTCCGATGAAATTGCAGGACTGATTGGCGGCCTGGGCCTGGCACCAGGCGGCAACATCGGCCCTGATGTTGCAATATTTGAAGCAGTACACGGATCAGCGCCAGACATTGCCGGAAAAGGCATTGCCAATCCAACAGCTATGTTACTTGCATCTGCAATGATGCTGGAGCACGTCAATGAACATGACAAGGCCAAACAATTACGTCGCACAATCAGAACAGTCCTTAATGAAGACAATGTTCGTACTGGTGACCTCGGTGGTAGCGCAACAACCATTGAATATGCGGAAGCTATCATCAAGCGACTCAGCTAGGTAGATACACTTAAGTTTTATGACAACTGGTTTACTTTACGATCCTGTATTTCTTGAACACAAAACCAGTCCGGGGCATCCAGAGTGCAGCGAGCGCCTGGATGTTTCTATCCAACACCTCAAACAACTTGTCTGGTTTGATTCACTCACACATCTGGCACCCAGAACCGCTGAACTGAACTGGATTGAATCAGTTCACAGTCTTGATTATATAAAACGTGCGGAATCAACATGCCAATCTGGTAATGATTTTCTTGATTCAATGGATGTCAGTATTTGTCCAAGGTCATACGATATCGCACGCATGGCCACAGGTGCGGTTCTTGAAATCGCCGATAAGGTCATCAATAAAGAGATTGATAATGGTTTGGCACTGATCAGACCTCCCGGTCATCACGCCGAACAGGATCAGGCCCTTGGTTTTTGTCTTTTTAATAACGTTGCCATCCTTGCCAAATACCTGCAGCAACAATATCAACTGGATAAAATTTTAATCCTTGATTGGGATGTACATCATGGAAATGGCACACAGCATAGCTTCGAGTCAGATCCATCCGTGCTGTATATCAGTACCCATCAATACCCATTCTATCCCGGCACAGGGGCCTATAGTGAAACAGGTATAAGCAAGGGCGTGGGCGCCACACTCAACTGCCCCATGCCTGCAGGCGCAAATGATGGTGACTACGAACGGGCATTCAAGGATATAATTTTACCCAGCATAGATGAATTCAAACCAGAAGCTATCATCATCTCCGCAGGTTTTGATGCACATATTGATGATCCCCTGGGACAGGTGAACCTGAGCACAGAATTTTATGCGTGGATGACCGAGCGCATCATGGAAAAAGCCGAACATTATTCAGACAAACGAATTATTTCTGTACTTGAAGGTGGTTATAATCTCGACATGTTACCGCTATGCATTGAAAAGCATCTTTCAACTTTAAACTCTTACGGAATGTGACCCGTGCAAGTACATTTAACCACACTGGGTTGCAGGCTAAACGAAGCAGAACTTGAAAACTGGGCCACCGGTTTTATGTCTAAAGGCCATGCCATTACGCAAAAAGCTGAACAGGCTGATGTCGTTGTGATTAATACCTGTGCGGTGACTCAGGATGCGGTACGTAAATCAAGACAGTTAATACGACGCACACACCGGAATAATCCCACAGCAAAGCTTGTCGTCAGTGGCTGCTACAGCAGCCTGAACAAGACAATTGCAGATGAAATTGAAGGTATCGATCTGCTGATCCCGAATCAGGACAAGGAAAGACTGGTTGATATCGCCACACAAAAACTGAACCTGCTGACCATGCCGTCAGAGGCAACGATTCCTGGTGAGACATCATTATTCAAGCGTGGACGCCAACGTGCCTTTATCAAAATACAGGATGGTTGTCGTTACCGTTGTACCTATTGCATTGTCACAGTTGCGCGAGGAAGTGAACGCAGCCGAGCTGTCGGAGATATTGTTGCTGAAATAAACAACCTGACCAGTCAAGGCATCCATGAAGCAGTACTGACTGGTGTTCATGCCGGTGGCTATGGTAGTGATATCAATAGTGATCTTTATGAATTAATTAAAACCATACTCAATGAAACCGACCTGCCACGACTCAGGTTGGCATCGGTTGAACCCTGGGACCTGCCAGACAGGTTTTTTGAATTATTCTCAAATCCCAGATTAATGCCACATATGCATTTACCTTTGCAAAGTGGCAGTGACGGTGTTTTGAAAAGAATGTCTCGCCGTTGTAAAACAGAAGACTTCAAACGGCTCATAGAATATGCACGAAGTGAAGTTGCCGACTTTAACGTCACCACGGATGTAATCGTAGGATTCCCCGGAGAAACGGAACAAGAGTGGCAGGAAAGCATGGGATTTATCAGAGCTGTCGAATTCTCACACATACATATATTCAGTTATTCAGAACGCGAGGGTACAAAAGCGGCCGGGCTGGCTGATCAGGTGAGTAACGATATAAAAAAAATGCGCAGTGTTGAGCTTCATCAATTAGCGGCAGAGATGAAAAGGACTTACCTGCAAAAATATATCAATAAAGCATTTCCGATTTTATGGGAAGGCAGTTCGAAGACTGAACAAACCGGGACAACAAGATATTTTGGCTACACCCCGAATTTCATACGCACGCAGATT
>QNEM01000062.1 GCA_003645215.1 Gammaproteobacteria bacterium | reverse complement strand
TTAAGCCAACATAGGAAGTTGTTAGACGAGGGTTTATCTCCACGACGACAGCGCCAGCTTCAGTAACTATCAGGTCAACGCCAATATATCCCCACAGACCCGTATCTGCCCTGGCAATATTTTGCGCTACGGTATTAAACATATCCCATTTTTCTAACATCCCATTGACGACAAGTCCCTGCAATTCGCCTTTTGCAGTGGGGCTATCGGGATCGAAACTGAACATTTGTTTATTACAGGCCAGTAATTGTGTCTTTCCCTGATGACAAATCATTGAAAGACTTGCTGGAATACCGGGCACATATTCCTGGATCACAAAATTTTCAGTATTGATTGAGCTTATTAATTCATCCAATTCATCTCTATCAGCACAGAAATAACAATCTTCTGCGCCGACACCATCATCCGGTTTGATCACCCAGCCATTTTGAGATTCATCAACAGTTTTATCTTCTAATGCTGATGTTTCTATACAAGTTATATTATTTTTATGCAGTAAATTAGCAGTACTCAATTTACTGCTATTAATCTGCACTGATCCAGAAGAGCTCCCCAAAAGATAACAATCAGACCGTTCTGCCATTAATGTTAAGTTAAATAAAACGTTTTCACTCTCAGGTGCAATAATCAAAACTGCATCCGCATCATCCATACAAGATTGCCAGCAACTATAGATATCCCCATTGATTGCGGTTTGTTTTACAGGAAGTGAAAGTTCGTCAAGACGATCATCCCGTGTGGTAATAATATCTGTGATGCCTGTTTGCAGAAGATCGGTGAGGACGGCTTCAAGCATCATATTGCCTTCTCTGGCCAAACCATCAGGCAATTCCTTGTCTTGCAGACCACCACCCGTGATAAACTCACAAATAAATAAACGCATATACCCAAACTACTTTCATATGGAAATTATTCCTGTCATTGATCTTCGTCAGAATCAGGTTGTCCACGCCGTCAAAGGACAGCGTCGAAATTATCGTCCATTACAGACTTCTCTTTGTAATGGTCATTGTCCGGAGGATATTGTACAAGCCTTCATTGACACATACCCGTTTAAAACAGTTTATATTGCTGATCTTGACGCCATCCAGGGCCGTACAAATAATGACCAGATAATTGAACAGTTACTGAATAAATTTCAGTCTGTTTCATTCTGGGTTGATCAGGGCATATCCACAGCAATCGAACTTGATATTCAGTCACGTAGACAACATGTAATCGGCAGCGAAACAAATATTTCTCCAGCAACATTGAATGAGCTTGTCACATTAAGCCCGGAAATAATTTTATCTCTGGATTTTCAGACAAATAATTTCTTTGGTCATCAAAATTTATTGCTAAAAACAGACCTGTGGCCAGAAACAATTATCGTCATGAGCCTCTCACGTGTTGGCTCTAATAATGGGCCAGATTACAAACTCATTTCCGACATACAAAATACTGCTGGTGACAGAAAAATATATGCTGCAGGCGGTGTACGTCATGAAGATGATTTACAGGTATTAAATGATATGGGCATTGATGGTGTACTGATTGCGACCGCACTGCATACGCAACAAATCACACCTGACACATTATTAAAATTCACAAAAAAAAATGCCCCGTAAAACGGGGCATTTAATAATAAAACTATGCTGTAAAACAGCTTCGTATTATTTTTATAACATATATAACTATATATTATTCGTGTGCAGCAAAAGGATGACCTGCAGAACCACGTTTGCTCAATACTTCAGTAGATTTTGGTTCACGAGATACAGCACGTTTGATTGAAAGCTTGGTAGCTTCGTAGTTGTAATCCTGGATTTTAGTATCATCATCAGCTTCCCAATGAATGAATACACCAACACTGATGAAAATATCATCAGCTTCGTCAGCCGGGATAGTACCGTCTTCAACGCAATCCATAACCGCCATAGCAACAGCACGCTGTGCAGGACCAAACATTTGAACAGCCTGTTTGCCACCTTTGATGGTAACTTTGTTGAAAAGAATTGTATCAGGTTTACAAGCCAGGTTTGGAGCAACAACAGCTAACAGAGTGCTGAAACCATCTTTATTGTTTACCAGGGCATTACAAAAAGCTGTTTCAGCAGCACTTCCGCGAGGACCCATCATTAAATCAATATGGGCAACTTCATTACCGTCGCCAACCAGTGCTTCACCAAGTAGTACTCTATCAATAACTGCCATTTTATTATCTCCTCCAGCTAGAAAGCCAAACAGTTTTCCTAATATAGACATAGTCTGTTTTCCTAATCTAGTAGTTTAAAAATATGGGGATCATCTCCCCGTCCAAATAAGCCGACGTACAGATAAAAATATCTATACACCAACAATTCTATAAAACAGTTTTCCCTAAATGGTAAACCAGAAGACTTGCAGCAGTTAAATCTGCGCTGGTTCCTGGATTAACGCCTTTTTGTTTCAGTGCCTTGTCGAATTTCATCAGCATCTCAGTAGCCTCTTCCGGGCTATCTTGTTCTCGAAATGCTGTTGCAATGGGAGCCGCATTTATTTTTATCTGTTCTGCGACTTCATGTCCGTACTTTCGCCTGATATGTGAATCAGGAAACTCAGCCATAAACCCCATATAACAGGCTACAGCAGACCATTGTACACTATTCCACCGTAGAGCAAAGTCCTCTATGCAATCGGATCCTGTGGAGAATATGTCCTCGAAATCTGTAACATATTGTTTTGCAATTAGATCCCTGTCTTTTGCCTCTGTCATCGCCATTTGCAGGGTAATATTGTCCTGCAACTTCTGATTTACATCATATTTTTCACTCTCGCCCAGTCCACCAGGGCTGGCATGACTGATGGCCGCAAATATACAAGCTGTATCCCTGTCATTAAGTTCCTGTAGAACTAATCCCAGATTCGATTGTAGCTGCGCTACTCCAAGCTCTGCGCCCCGGATCAGGGGGGCAAATAATAGCAACATGCCAAGATTGGTATTGCATCCGACCTCGGACATGGTCAACTTGACGCTTTCGAGTATGCGTTCTCCCACAGACAATGAGGGATCACACAATATTGGGGTGGCTAATTCTGCACTTTTGACAAAATCAGCCACGATCATGTCGTGGCCTTCGGAATAAGGGCTAACATTCCCGGGTTTCAGTGAATTTACCTCGGTGATGAAACTATTCATGACCGCATCCTGTAATCTGGATACCTGGCTGGGATGAGTCATGCTGATTTCAGGGCAGGACTGTTAATGAATTGGCATTGCCAAGGCGATTGACCATATCGTCGATCAGGCTTGAGGCTATATTGAAACCTGTGACCTTTTGTAGTCCCCACCATGCAGGAATACTATTTACTTCAATGACTTGTAGATTTCCCTCGGCATCGGGGATTAAATCAACACCACCATAATCAATGCCGACAGCCTTGACGGCGGCCTCTGACAATTGAGTTAATTCTGCATCCAGTTTCAGCGCTTCACATTCAGCGCCCTGGGCGCGATTGGTGATCCAGTGTGTGCTGCGCCGAGTCATAGCAGCTTGTGCCTTGCCATTGATAACAAATACCCTGATGTCAAAGGAGTCTTTATCCCCACAGTCAATGAAGGATTGCAAATAATAAACACCGGCAAAGGTTTCGTCGTGGAACAGCCCCGTATCACTATCAAGCAGTTGCACGCCTACCCCCTGTGAACCAAACAGTGGTTTTGAAACCAGTTTTCTCCCCTGCCCACACTCTCGCTGATAAATAAACTCGGCCTTTTCTTTTGCTTCACACACCCAGGTATTTGGTGTTGGGATGCCGGCTTGCTTGAGTAGAAAGCTGGTCATCACCTTGTCAACCGTTCGCTCAATGCCGCGTGGATTGTTATACACAACAATGCCCATGTCAGATAAGGCATGCAGGATGTTCAAGCGAAATATTACCTGCTCAAGCGTACCCCCCGGCACGCCTCGGACAAAAACAGCCAAAGGGTCTTGCTCAAAACCGGGAAGATTGATCTCGGTACCAGGTTCAGCAATATCCATATGGCAATCCATGGAAGAAACATACTGGCTACTTAATCCATGTGCAGCCAATGCTTCCTTGAGCTGACGCCCGTGCCAGCCAGGATCATCCGTAACAATTGCAACTTTAGGTGCTAACTCAGCCACACTTGTTACTGAATGATTTATCCAATAATGCCAGATCTATTTTTCCAGCATGAAAGGTATTACCAGTATCCATTGCGGTCACAGCAACTCTGGCGGGGCTGAATAACATTGGATCAATCTTGTAAAAATCATACTCAACGTCCTTGAACACTTCACCGAAAGGCTTGCCATAATCATTTGATGCACTACTAGGTAAATTATTCGCCAACTCTTCTGCCTCTTCATCACCAGTCTGTAAAAACAGATGAACCTGTCCAGCAAATAAAATAGCGTCATTAGTGCGGCTCATCGCTGTCAGAAAATCTACTCCTGGTGGGCAAATAGGTGCACTACCCGCACCATCAACAACCCTGGAAAGATCAAAACCCAGCGCATGGACCTTGTGTAATGAGGTCTCCAGTACCCTGGCAACCACCTGAACGCTACCGCACAGGCTCGATGTCGGTGTTATTATCAGCGTCAGTTTATCTGCAGAAATCCCACACATTTTCGCGATCTTATCAGCGATTTCAACAGGTGGGTTAGCATCAGCCTCTATAATCAGACAAGCTGAATCGGCTTTATCCTTGTAACCCAGCTCTGCAAACAACTCTTCCTTGCTACCCATGGCACGACCAGGCCCCGAACCCAAAGCATTAAAGGCGCCCTTGCCTTCACCATGTGAAAGACTCCAGCCTGCATATTGACTGGCCAGACACGAAAGGACCGGGTGTGATGTGTGGACGTCTACATGCCAGGACCAATTTTCAAAATTTGTTGAGGCACGGAGTTTGACGCTGCCAAGCCCACCCAGGCAGACTTCTGAAATAAGACGACCCGCTTCCAGCCCACCCCTGACATCAATTCCAGCATCTATTACTGTTGTGCCATTACTCATTTTTGAGATACCTAAACGCAGGGCATCGGCATTATCGATTAAAGATTGCACAATAGGTGCACTTAGCGCGTTTACGCTGGGGAAACTACTATCATTCAGTTTAGACATAGGGATTCACCTGATTATTTTATTAGTTGGCACAAAAGTTTTTAGCTATTAGTTATTATCCGTTCACGGATTTTCTTGTTATTAATTTCGGATTTTGAAACGATTAGGCAGCTTCGACTGTAAATCCAAATGATTCTCGCAGATCGGCAAGTCTTGTTTTTAGTTGTTGTTTGACATCTTCCACAGCCAGCCCTTCGGCATGTACTGTGCAAACAGGCTCACCTATGGCGATTTGTTTGCCAGCCTGTGGCCTGTCTGTCACCCATTCCGGCCAATCCAGACGCGGTATTGTAATACTTTTCCCGGCATATAATAGCCCCAGCGCCCTAGACCCTGTTTGATCCAATTCAGGTTCTGTTATTTTTCCCTGAAAAGCAGCCAGGTGCTGGACAAATAAACTCCCCTGAGTCTCATACAGCTCAAACGTTGCCGTGGGGCGTGGATTCACTTCAAGAATGGAATATTTTCCTGACTCCTCGACAATAAAATCCAGGCCACAAAGACCTTTGAGCTTGAATAATGCGACTATTCTTCGAATGGCATCAGTCACCTGTTGGCGTAGTTCATTCGACAGGCTTACATTTGAAACCGCACCGGCGAAGGTAAAATCATTATTTTCCTTACAGACCCATGTTTCGTTAAAGCCCAGCACATGGGCTACTGTGCCGTCAGCAATAAACGTCGCAGAGTAATTTTTTCCCCTCAGAAATGCCTGTAAAAAACTTGTAGATGTTAGCGAACTATCATTTTTGTAATGCCTGATATGACCGCCGCCAGCGCCACCCATTGTCTTGATGAGAAAATCACCCTTAATCGAATCATCTACACAGGTGAAATATTCCGGGTATGGCAGTGCCAGTTGTTCCAGATTTTTGAAAAAGATACCGGGGTTTTTTAGCTGCCTAATGATACTGGCGTGATTCCCAATCACTGTAACGCGATGCTCTAGCAGTGCTAATAGTTCCGGGTTCTGCTCAAAGCCACTGCCAATAACCACACTGAGATCAGCATAGTTATTTGTGTATTCTGCAACAATGTTGATTAATTCTTTAGAATCATTTCCGTCACTGAAACCAGTGACGGAAGTGTTTGAGAGCGTAAATTCAGCAGTATCTTCATCTGCGAACAGATCGATAACATGTGTATCGATCCCTGCATGGTTTGCAGATGCAGCTAAGGCGCGACCAGATTGTGAAATAATCAGATATTGATTATTTTGCGGCATACTCCCGCGCAACCTTGAAGGCCTCGTCATGATCCAGATACAGTGGTTTATCTGTTTCTCTCATCATCTGGAACATACGGTAATGCACCTTGTACTTTATGTTACCCATTGCTAATGCACCTATACCAACCGCTTTCTTGGGTGTGAAATCAAGTTCCTTGCCCATGTCATGCACTTCGATACCTTCTATGCCCAATGGCGGGACGGCATTAGCATCCGCTGCAACAATCAGGTTTTCAGCCTTCGCCAATTGTGCCTTTGATAACACCTGCAAACCGGCCTTGGCAGAACCAATAACAATGTCTGCGCCTTGAATCATCTTACCCAGTGATTCATCAGAGCTTCCATCTCCTCCCGTCATTGTCACGCCAAACTTACCATTATTTTCTTCGGCAAATTCCTGTGCCACTTCAAGCCCCCGACTACTGAGTAAATAAACCTCTGCACCACAATGGGCAGCAATGATTCCGGCACAAACACCGACCGGACCGGTTCCACCGATTATGTGTATGCTTTTACCTTCCAGGGAGTCACCCGTTTTCTTTTTTACCCAGTGCTCAACACTGGCAATCATGGCCGCCGCTGTCGTGATCGCGCCACTTGGATCGGCAAATACTGAAACTTCAAAGGGTGGCACCATGGCGGCCTTTGCTCGATTCAACATATCAATGGCCATACCAAATGAACGGCCACCGATAAAAATGCCGGTTCTTTTCAAGCCTTTTGGCCCTCTGGAGAAAATCGTATCCTGGGTAAGTGTATGGATATCATCCAGTGTTACTTCACCATAAGGAATGACACCATCATATTCGGCCTCATAGGCCATGTTCACATCAAAAGGACTGACATTCTTGGTTGGGTTAAACATATGCAGCAAATAGGGATCTTTCATTAATTCTTCCTTAGCTTATTATTTAATTATTTATTACTGATAACTTTGAAGATTTGTATCCTGGGGCAACTGACCATCAATAATCACATCGGCCATTGTATTACGTGCCGTGCATAGACAAAACTCCAGATGTTTTTCTTCCTGCCAGTTTTTACGCACCGATTGTAACGCTGAATAAGCTTCAAGCTCATTTGGATATATGGCGAAGCCAGTCGGACCCCATGAACTTTGCCCAATGCCTGTCGCGCCACGATCCGACAGCCAATGCATAACCTCGGCTACCTGCTGGCTACTATAATGTCCATCTTGTGCATCAGAGAAGTGTTCACCTATCATGATTTGTATTTCAGTGATGGCCGAGCCAAATTTGATACAGTTTTTCTCTGCCAATGCGGGCAACACCTGCATAAGAACCAATCTACATATTCGCCCACTGACCTCTTCTGTCATCGGTGGTAATTCATCAAAGATTTCCTTTTCTGGCGCACCATTGATTCCCTCTACATTCTTGTCGAATACCAGTAATACTCGCCATTCTTCAGGAAAATAACAGTGACTTACTATAGGGGGAACTTCTGTAGCCTCTCCTCTGCCCGCATCAACCAGAAAACCACCCATGGAAAACCCTCCGATACCAATCCCCGAGCGGCTACCACGCTTCATCAAGGCTGCAATTTCCCTGACAGATTTTTGAGAACCGTACAGCCTGGAAATTGCCATGCCAATCGCCAGGGAAAGTTGTGTTCCAGAACCCAGTCCTGCATGTTCAGGGATCTCCTCATGGATTGTAATGTCCACACCCCCGGTGATCTTGAGCGCATTGAAAATTCGCGAGACATACTCGGTGCCACGTTGACTCGATGGGCCGTGAATTACAATATCATCTGATTTTTTTGCAGTCAGGTGCGTATATATTTCCGACAGACAGAGACCGAGGCTGCCAAACTGTCGACCCAGGCCACCGTGCATATCAAGAAAACCAAGGTGCAATCGTGCAGGTGCTATGACACTGATTGACTCACAAACTGCACCTGATATTTCTTTATTTTTCATTTATTTACGACTTTTTTCTGATGTCTATTCTTAATCTGCACACAGTAGACCGACTATAGTACTGTATGTTGGTCATTTGAGATACTGTCGCAAACGTTTTTACTTAATTGTTATCGACAGTATGTTTTACTGTTCCCGGTAAAAATTCCAGACTATAATCTATTCTTACTGTGGAAAGTCCACAATTAGAGGATTAGATACAAAGCCCAAAGAGGCCGGTCTCATCATCTAACCTGTCAAATACCTGAAAATTTCAAGCATGAGGACTAACATGGCAGAAACCATGATATTAGTGCCCGGCCGTTCCAGTAAACAGGGCACATCACTTAATAAGGGCAAACTGAAGGAAGAATACCTGTCAGTCACGAGCACTCTGGAAATTAACAGTGATGATATGCAACGCCTTGGTCTTGAAGAAGGTGATTCAGTCCGCTTAAGCAATGAAACTGGAGAAACGATCGTTTCTTGCAAAGGTCGTAAACCCGAAGACTTGCCATCAGGTATGTTGTTTATCCCTTATGGACCACCCTCATCTCAATTAATGGATGGTGATACAGCAGGAACCGGCATGCCTTTATCCAAACATATGGAAGTATTGGTAGAAAAAGTAACATAAAGTAAAACATCTAAAAATTCTGATGCATGAGGCTTGATAGCAATGAGTGAGAATATAAAGACGGTTAAAAATGCAACCTGTACATTTTGTGGCTGTGTCTGCGATGACATGGAACTTACTGTCGATTTGGATGAAAAGCGCATTACCAAGGCAAAAAAAGCCTGTGTTTTGGGTCGTGCCTGGTTCGCAGAACATACCATTGGTGATTGGCCGGTTGCCATGATCGATGGTAAAGAAGTTAGCAAGGAAGAGGCCATTGAAGAAGCCGCGCAAACCCTGGTCAAGGCAAAATTTCCCATCACCTATGGTCTCAGCGATACCACCTGCGAGGCACAGCGTCAGGCGGTCGCCATCACCGACATTATTAAAGGCACGATTGATACCACGACATCCGTCTGCCATGGGCCGACTGGTCTGGCATTTCAGGGTGTCGGTGAAAGTACCATGTCTCTGGGTGAGGTTAAAAACCGCGCTGACCTCGTCATCTATTGGGGAGGAAATCCAGCTGAAGCCCATCCACGTCATTTCACTCGCTATGCAGTCACACCAAAAGGTATGTTTACGCCGAATGGGCGCAAAGACAGAACCGTTGTCCTGGTCGATATCAGGAAAACTCCCAGTACCCCG
>QNEM01000061.1 GCA_003645215.1 Gammaproteobacteria bacterium | reverse complement strand
GACTACAAGCATATTTTGCTCATAGATGACGTTATTACGACTGGCAGCACCGTTAATGAACTCGCACGGATGCTTGGCCTTGCAGGGGTTCGTCAAGTAGACGTGCTCGCTGTCGCGAGAGCAGGCTAAGCCAAAAGAACCTGTTATGGGACATCAATCAAGGGATGTCTATCAAGTATCGAGGTTTTCTACGGAAAGCGCGTTTTTCTCAATAAACTCTCTTCTGGGTTCGACCTGATCCCCCATCAAGGTAGTAAAAATATCATCTGCAGCAACGACGTCTTCAACCCTGACCTGCAGCATCATCCTGGTGCTATCATCCATGGTCGTCTCCCAAAGCTGATCCGGGTTCATTTCTCCCAGCCCTTTATAACGCTGCAGGTGTAAGCCCTTGTTTACCTCTTTTAATAGCCAGCTAAACCCGCTCCACAAGGCTGTTATTGAATGTGATTGCTCACCTCTGTGCATGCTCGCATCCGCTCCAAGCTCTTGCGCGCCCTTCAGACCAACCAGATCCTGATAATCTCTAGACATGAAAAAATCCGGGGATAAGACATTGACTGATTCCAGCCCATGTATACTCAAGGTAATCCTTCCGCCATATTCTCTGCCATCGCCAGCCATAAATACTTCTGCCTCTGGTTTTTCCCCGTCAAATTCAGGCATTCTTTTAACCAGATCGACAAACCACCGTTCGACAGTCTCTTTGTTCTGGCAATCCTCAGCAGTCATTGTTTCCAGCTGCAAAACAGCCTTGATAATTTCCGGGTGATAGCGCCTGGAAAGTCTTTGTTCCGCCCTGTTGGTTGCAACGTACTTTCCGGCAATGGCTTCAAGCGCATCACCTGTTAATATCCCGGCACCCCCACCTGGTGACAGGCTCGCACCATCCAGCGCCAACTCCATCATATATTCGTCCCGCTCATTTTCATTTAGCAAATAGCGCTCTTTTTTTCCTTTTTTGATTTTATAAAGTGGTGGTTGCGCGATATAGACATAACCATTTTCTATCAGCTCGGGCATTTGACGGTAAAAAAATGTCAACAACAAGGTCCTGATATGAGAACCGTCCACATCTGCATCCGTCATAATAATAATTCTATGGTACCTGAGCTTCTCTATATCAAACTCGCCTCGACCAATCCCGCAACCCAAAGCCGTAATCAGCGTGCCTACTTCAACCGAGGACAGCATCTTGTCAAAACGTGCTTTTTCTACATTTAAAATCTTACCCTTGAGCGGCAATATCGCCTGGTTCTTGCGATCACGGCCCTGTTTGGCCGACCCTCCAGCAGAATCACCCTCCACCAGAAACAGTTCTGATTTTGCAGGATCCTTTTCCTGACAATCTGCCAGTTTCCCGGGGAGCCCGGCAATATCCAGCGCTGTTTTCCTTCGGGTTAACTCCCGCGCTTTTTTGGCCGCCTCTCTGGCCCGCGCAGCCTCGACAATCTTGTCACATATTGCCCGTGCCTCGGCAGGCTGTTCCAGCAAAAATTCCTGGAGCTTTTCGTTTACGACCGACTCCACCACGGACTTTATTTCGCTAGAAACCAGTTTTTCTTTGGTTTGAGATGAAAACTTTGGATCAGGAACCTTAATGGACAAAACCGCAGTCAGGCCTTCTCGAACATCATCGCCCGCGGTTGCCACCTTGGCTCTTGCCGCAGCCCCTTGTTTATCAATGTAATTATTTAGTGTTCTGGTCAGCGCCGAGCGCAGGCCTGACAAGTGTGCCCCGCCATCACGCTGGGGAATATTATTTGTAAAACAGAAGATATTTTCCTGATAAGAATCATTCCACTGCAATGCGATCTGTACACCAACATCGTCTTTCTCCGTGTCTATATCTATGACCGTTTCGTGCAGCGGTGTTTTCTTTCGGTTCAGATGCTTCACAAACGCATTAATACCGCCCTTGTACTCAAAAAGGTCCTGTTTTCCGGTCCTTTCATCGCTCAGCTCTATGCGGACACCTGAGTTTAGAAACGACAGCTCCCTCAGTCTTTTGGCGAGGATGTCATAATGGTATTCAATGTGGCTGAACACCTCCTTGCTCGCAAGGAAATGAACCTCTGTTCCTGTTTGTGAGGACTCTGATATTTTTTCTAGCTCAGTGGTGGGTTTGCCCAGACTATATTCCTGCCTGAAACAACTACCCTCCCTGTGAATTGTTAACACCAGCTTGTCTGACAGCGCATTCACTACAGAAATGCCCACACCATGCAGCCCTCCGGAAACCTTGTACGAATTGTCATCAAATTTGCCCCCGGCATGTAGCACGGTCATGATGACCTCCGCTGCTGTTTTCCCTTCCTCTTCATGCATCCCAACAGGTATCCCCCTGCCATTATCAGTAACAGTGATCGACTCATCTGTGTGTATTGTTACCTTGATGCTTGAGCAGTACCCCGCCAGAGCCTCATCAATGCTGTTATCTACGACTTCAAAAACCATATGGTGTAGGCCTGTCCCGTCATCGGTATCACCGATGTACATGCCCGGACGCCGGCGAACAGCATCCAGGCCTTTAAGGACTTTTATATCACTTGAGTCGTAAGTATCGTCGTTTCCGCTCATAAATCTTTCTTTGTTCCTGGTTTGTTTTCACGCGTTATTTTCTGTGTCTATTCTAACATTTTTTACGTGTCCTTGTTCCACGTGGAACAAGCTTGATTCCTGGTTTGTTTTGATGATTTCGCCCGGATCTGTTGTGGTGATAAACAGCTGCATTCTTTCTTCATAAAGAAGGTCCAGCAGCATATTGACTGTTTTTTTATCCAGTTCAGCAGTCAGATCGTCTGCCAGGAATATGGGGGTTACTCCCCTCTCATTTTTAAGCAATTTTGCCTGGGCAATAGAGAGCAGGATGATAAATAGTTTAATCTGCCCCCTGGAAAATATTGTGCCTATGTGCCTGCCTTCTACCTTGAAGTCAAAGTCTGCCTTGTGAGGGCCTTGTTGTGTAAACCCTGCTTTTATGTCTGATGATCTTGTTGTCTGCAAGTGCTCAAGAAACTCATCATTTTTCTGCTTATCTTTTCTGGCGCTAAATGTGACTCCTGCACAAGCATGCTCGGCAGCCGTCTCTTGATAATATTGTTGTAAACAGTCCAGGTATTTTTGCCACCTTGATTTTAAATCTTTTGCTGTATCCGCCATCGTGCTTTCCCAAACATAATACTCATCCTCTTTTGCCCCCCTTCTAAGCAAGGCATTCCTGTTCCTGAGCGCCCGGTGATAACTGTGCCAAACCTGCAGGTAATCATGTTCCACGTGGAACATAGCCCAATCTATCCATTTTCTCCTGTCTTTTGGGGATCCTGTCAAAAGTGTCGTGTTCTCGGGGTTTGCTGTTTGTACTACCACATTTTTTGCTTGCTCAGATACGGCCTTTACACGCTCCCCGTTGTACCTGATTTCTGTTTCTTTGCCGGATTTTTTAAGACCTGTGCTGACGGTTTTGTTTTCCTGGGTATTGATTAATGCAGAAACCGTGAGGTATTCCTGTTTGTGTTGAATAACTTCTTTGATGTGTGCTGTCCTAAAGGATCTTGCCTTGGAAAGTAAATAGATTGATTCCAGGATTGCCGTTTTTCCCGATGCGTTTGCACCATAGAAAATATTTACTTCGGGATTTGGGGTGATGCTAACATCAGAAAGATTGCGAACCTGTCTGATGGTTAAAGAGTCTAGCCTCATTGTTGTTTGTTTTTCTGGTCTGTTTTGCCTTTTCCCGCCTATAGTCTCATTGGCATAACAACGTACTTACAGTCTGTCTCGTCGTCGGGCAAAATCAGGCAACTGCTGTTCGGGTCAGATATATTTAGAATCACATCTTTTGTTTTTATTGAGGAGAGCGCGTCTAACAAATAGGTAACGTTAAAACCTATTTCAATATCATCTCCTTTATAGTCGATTTCAATTTCTTCTTCGGCTTCTTCCTGTTCCGGGTTGTGTGCAAAAGCCTTTAACATGTCGTTTTGTAATACCAGCCTAATGCCTTTGTATTTCTCGTTTGAAAGGATCGAGGCTCTTATTAAACCCTGCTTTAAAATGTCCCTGTTGGTTTTAACCGGGTGATCTCCTTCTTTTGGAATCACCCTTTGGTAATCCGGAAACTTCCCATCAATAAGCTTGCTGGTAAATTGAACATTGTCTTTACTAACCCTGATATGGTTTTGACTGACCTCGACATTGATATTTTCGTCTTCGCCATCTAACAGCCTGATTAGTTCAACAACACCTTTTCTGGGGATGATAATTTGCTGTGCTTTTTCAATACCCGTCTTCACCTTTATTTCTTTCAAGGCGAGTCTGTGGCCATCCGTTGCAACTGCTCGCAGACTGTTTTTGTCCAGCTCAAGCAGAAGCCCGTTTAAATAATACCGCACGTCTTGCTGTGCCATAGAAAACATGGTGTCTTCTAACAAGGCCTTAAACTCTTTCTGAGGAAGTACAATCTGACTGCTGCTTCCCAGCGCCTCCGTTGATGGATACTCAGTAGCAGGCAACGTTGCCAGGGTGAATTTACTTTTCCCAGATTTAACCAACACCTGATCTTTATTAAAATTCAGGCTTATCTTTGAGTCTTCGGGTAAGGCCTTACAAATATCTAATAATTTTCTTGCAGGAACAGTTATTTCTCCAGGTGTTTCCGGTTGATGGTTTATTGTCGTCACCATCTCAACCTCCATGTCTGTGCCTGTTAAAATAATTTTATCTTTTTCTGCAACAATTAATAAATTACTTAAGATAGGCAATGCCTGTCTTCTGTCGATAACGCCACAAACCGTTTGCAGTGAGGGTAAAATTTCACTTCTTGTTATATTAAAATTCATTATATTTAAACCTATTATTACTATTATTAGCTCGACTGTTATTTGTGGATAACTTTATTTTATCTATTATAATCAAAGTGTTAGTTAATATTTAACCATGTAAATCCTTTGTGATAAGTTCTCTCTACCTTGTTCACGCCCTGTGTGATCTTTGTGGATAATTATTGTTTTATTTATTGGTTTTTCTTAATCACAGCTTATTCACATTATGTTGTGAGGATTTTACTCAAATTATTATAATCTTCATCTATTTTTGCTTCCGTTGTTCTTAATTCGGTGATTTTTCGACAGGCATGCAAAACAGTTGTGTGATCTCTACCCCCAAAGGCATTGCCTATTTCAGGCAGGCTGTGGTTGGTTAAATCTTTAGATAACTTCATAGCTACCTGTCTTGGCCTTGCTATCGACCTGTTTCTTCTTTTCGACAGCAGATCTGTGATCCTGATCTTGTAGTATTCGGCCGTGGTTTTCTGAATGTTTTCAATGGTGACCAGTTTGTCCTGAAGCAGAAGCAGGTCTCGTAACACCTCCTTTGTAAGCTCCAGGTTGACAGGTTTTCTGGTCAGGTTAGAACTGGCAATAACCCGGTTAAGCGCGCCCTCAAGTTCTCTAACATTAGAGTGGAAACGCTTGGCGATAAAAAAAGAAACCTCATCGGGTATATCTTTGTTCACGGAGGCAGCCTTGCTTTTTATAATAGCGACCCTTGTTTCCAGTTCAGGCGGTTCTATGGCAACGGTAAGCCCCCAACCAAAACGGGATTTTAGACGCTCTTCCAGGCCAGAAACTTCTTTTGGGTAACGGTCACAGGTAAGTATGATTTGATGTTGTCCTTCCAACAAGGCGTTAAAAGTATGAAAAAATTCTTCCTGGGAACGTTCTTTTTTTGCGAAGAACTGAATGTCATCGATTAACAAGGCATCAACCGAGCGATAGTAACGTTTAAATTCGTTAATGGCGTTGTGTTGCAAGGCCCTTACCATGTCGGCGACAAAACGCTCGGAATGTAAATAAACAACATTGCTTTTGTTTTTTTTCTGCATGATGGCGTGGCCAACGGCATGCATCAGGTGGGTCTTGCCCAAACCAACACCACCATAAATAAAAAGCGGGTTATAGGATTCCCCGGGGTTTTCAGCAACCTGCACAGACGCAGCTTTGGCAAGCTGATTTGATTTGCCCTCAACAAAGGAATCAAACGTGAAGCCTGAATTAAGATTGCTTGAGTGTTGGCTTTTTTTGGTGGCGGAGGACGGTGTTTTTGTTGTCTGTTGTTGTTTGGCTTCAACAGGTCTGTTTTGACACCCAATCTCTAGCGACAGTGAATAGTTACTATATTTTTCTTGTTCAGATAAAATAGCAGTAATTTTTTCGAAATATTGATCCTGAACCCAGTCTTTTACGAATCGGTTAGGGGCAAGCAACACTATGGTAGAATCTTGTTCTTCTACCTGTAGTGGCCGTACCCAGGTATTAAATTGTTGCGGTGACAGCTCCCCCTCCAGACGTTCAAGACAATAATTCCATGGCGAGCTGTGCAACGTTTGTGGTCCCCTTGTGGTGGTGTTTTGACGAAGTTTAAGTAACGGCTGCTAACGAGAGTCTAACCCCGATTTAAAAACTTATCCACAGGCAGTTGCCAAGCGGTTGCTAATCAAATAAAGGCGGATAATTTTAAAGTCGAATTGACAGGGAAGGTATGAAAAACGTACCATACCGCGCTTTTTACTATTACATTACAGACACGACGGAAACAGACCGATGAAGAGAACATTCCAACCCAGCAAATTAAAAAGAAAACGGCAACACGGTTTCCGTGTAAGAATGCGTACCAAGGCAGGACGTAGCGTCATTAAAGCACGCCGCGCAAAAGGTCGAAAGAAGCTTTCTGCCTGAACCTTACCAAGGTCAAGCTAGTGTTGTGTCCATAAAAACGGGCAAATTTGCAAGAACAAACAGGATTAACCACCCAAGGGAATATCAGCAAGTTTTTAAATCTTCCTGTCGCTCAGTAGACGAAAGGTTTCTTGTGCTCGCAAGGAAGAACAGCTTAAAGCAAGCCAGGCTGGGACTTGCGATTTCAAAGAAAAATGTCAACAGGGCTGCCAGCAGAAACCAGATAAAAAGAGCAATACGTGAGAGCTTTCGTCACCACAAAAACCTTTTAAAGGGTTTGGACGTAGTGGTAGTTGCCCATAAGAAACAAACCATTATTAACAGAAAAATTATAATCGAATCGATAGGCGCCCACTGGAAAACTATTTCACAATGCAGAAAATTTTAATTTCCAGTATCAAGGCTTATCAATATGTATTGAGCCCCTGTTTCAATCCAGCATGTCGCTATATACCCAGCTGCTCTGAATACACACTGGAAGCAATTATCAAACATGGTGCCTTAAAAGGAACAGTCCTGGGTGTTTCGCGTATATGTCGTTGTCATCCGTTGCATAAAGGAGGTTACGATCCGGTTCCGGATTAATAACATGGGTAATTTACGTTTTATTCTGGTTGTTTCTTTAAGCCTTGTTATGTTGATGCTATGGCAGGAGTGGGAAAAAGATTACGGTGCACCTGTCTCGCAGGAAGAAGCAGTGGAGACACAAAATGGTGAGGCTCGGCATGTTGATGTCCCGGCTGCCCCTGTGTCACCAGAAACACAACAGTCTGTTTCTAATATAAATATTGACACCGCTGCCCCTGTATCAGACGAAGAGCACGTTGAGGTTAAAACAGATTTATACCAGATAAACATAGGCACAAAAGGCGGGGGCATTGATAAGGTGGAATTGCTCAAGTTTCCTGTTGCCCTGGATACGCCAGACGTTCCAATACTTCTGCTTAATAACACATCTCCTTTATTTTATGTCGTGCAAGGAGGGCTATTAAGTGAAAATGGCGGGCCGACGCATGAAGCAATGTTTACTGCCCCAGGCAAGAGTTATGTTATGGGCGATGCTGACAACAGTCTTGTTGTGCCGCTTGTCTGGGAGTCCGAAAACGGCCTTAAGGTTACCAAGACCTATGAATTCACCCGTGACAGTTATCTGGTAAACATCAAATATGAAATAGAAAATCAAAGCACCGAGCCCTGGGTAGGCCACGCATATAACCAATTGCAAAGAAGCGATCCGGGAAGAGAGTCTCGCATTCTTTATACCTACACAGGTGCGGTAATTTCCAGCCCGGAGCAGCGCTATGAAAAGCTTAGTTTTGGCGACATGGAAGATGAAAAGCTCAGTCTGGATATTACTAACGGCTGGGCGGCAATGCTGCAACATTATTTCGTCAGCGCGCTTGTTCCTGCGAGCCGTGAAGAGCAAAACCATTACTATACGTTGGCACCAGATAACAATCGTTATGTGATCGGCGCGATCACCCCTACAACTACTGTTGCAGCAAACACAGCAGGCGCCATAGAACAAAAACTTTATATGGGCCCAAAGATACAGAGTAAGCTGGAGGAAATTGCTCCGGGGCTGGAACTGACAGTTGATTATGGTGTGTTATGGTTTTTAGCCAAGCCTTTGTTCTGGTGTCTGGACAAGTTTCACGGTATGACTGGCAACTGGGGCTGGGCGATAGTCCTGGTTACATTGATGTTGAAATTAATATTTTTCAAGTTGTCCGCCGCAGGCTATAAATCAATGGCCAATATGCGCCGTGTTCAGCCAAGGCTGATGGCGATCAAGGATCGTTACAAGGATGATCGTACCCGTCTCAACCAGGCGATGATGGATATTTATAAAAAGGAAAAAATAAATCCCCTGGGTGGCTGTTTCCCGATACTCATACAGATACCAGTTTTCATCGCGCTGTACTGGACACTGCTTGAAAGTGTTGAACTGAGACAAACGGGATTTATATTTTGGCTGACAGATTTATCTGCCCCTGATCGGTTTTATGTACTGCCTTTGTTGATGGGTGCCACAATGTTGATACAGCAAAAGTTAAATCCTGCGCCTATGGATCCTGTGCAACAAAAGGTCATGTCAGTATTGCCCATCGTCTTTACTGTATTCTTTGCCTTTTTTCCGTCAGGTCTGGTGTTATATTGGGTTGTAAACAATACACTGTCTATCGCACAACAATGGGTAATTACCAGAAGCATCGATCGAGCAGCAGCGTCGCAGGGCTGACATCCGTAGCTGAAGATGGTTGTAACTAACGATACCATCGCCGCAATTGCAACTCCGCCCGGCCGGGGCGGTGTTGGGATCATTCGACTTTCCGGTGCCGACGCACCGACGATTGCAAAACAACTTTTAGAGCAAGGATCGCAATCTCAAGATCTGGGAACCAGAGAAGCAAGGTTTTCTTCTTTTATAGCTGAAGATGGTTCGATCATCGATAGTGGAATCCTCATTTACTACCCTCAACCCGCATCCTATACAGGAGAACATGTGGTTGAGCTTCAGGGACATGGCGGCAGGGTGGTGATGACCATGTTGCTTGATCGTGTAATTGAGTTAGGCGCCAGGCAGGCGCGGCCAGGAGAATTTACCGAGCGCGCATTTATTAATAACAAAATTGATCTCGTGCAGGCAGAGGCCGTGGCCGGGCTAATTGACAGTGTTTCATCGCAAGCGGCCAGAAGCGCAATACGCTCCCTGGAAGGAGAATTTTCACACAATATAAACGACCTGTTACAAAGACTGGTTGATTTGCGTATGTTTGTAGAGGGCGCACTGGATTTCCCGGAAGAAGAAATAGATTTTATTCAGGATGCCGGGCTAAAGGCAAAGATATCTG
>QNEM01000060.1 GCA_003645215.1 Gammaproteobacteria bacterium | reverse complement strand
TACAGGCAATTCATCATATGTGAAAAATAATAATTATCTTTGACACCGATGCCATAGTTCTCAGGCGCAGGTAGTACAAAGCCTTTATGTTTGTTTGCCAGAATTAATGCAGGCTGCTGTTTCTGTAGTCTGAAGCTTTGTGCCTTGCGATTAAAAATTTCACCATAGCGTTGACAGTGGATCTGCCTGGCATCAGGAAAACGTGCCAGTATCTCCAGGGTCCTGGGATGGGCAGCAACCTCCTCTTCGATATAGATGGTTTCTATCATCAGAAACGAACTGGATACGCATCAAGCTTGTGTGTGAGTTGATGAATAACTTCCTTGCCATGCAAGGCTTTATCAATTTCCTTTATCGGATTTTCATCCGGGCATAAAATATGCCATCGATTCAGGCATGATTTTAATAAAGCCCGCTGTGCATGCGTAAACCGCCATTGTTCGATAATCTGCTCATAATACCTGGGTGTCTCATTTGAATTATCCAGATGATTTGCCAACAGGCTTAGTAATTCAGCTATTTGATCGATGACTGTCAGTTTCTCCTTTACCAGTTCAGCAACGAAAGACTCAGACATTTTCTTGGCCGGCTGCTGTTGATTGTCTGAGATAATTTTAATCACATGAATCAATTCACTTGTTGCAAAACGACAGGCGGTTGCATAAAAGCCTGCTGCTTCCATTTCAAACAGGGAATCTGTGTAGTCTGTTGTGGGTTGATCACAGCTTAGTATTTCCACGGATGGGCAGGGAGGACTAAAAATAATTTGTGGATACCATACACATTGATTGGCTTGATCGATGATCTTATGGGCAAGCGTGGCTTCACCAATCTCGAGTTCCTTATGACCCGCTATGCCCACGTTAAGCCAAATATCCTGTTTCCCTGTGTGCAGAAAAGCATGGGTAAAAGCAGTTGCCGCAGCTGCGTTGATCTTGCCGATACCGGAAATTGTCAGGGATATTTGTTTGTCTGCACTGATGTACAAAGGAAAAGATCCGGAATCAGTACAATGTTTTAATCGATAATGCGCTATCAGTGATCTTGCTTCGCATTTAAGGGCACAAATAAAATGGATCATGTTTATTCGGTTATGTTTTCTCGGTCAGGATGAATCAATTGGGGTTTATGCCATAACTGTCTAGTGCATTATCGATGAATTCTTGCCATACAGGTTCTGGTTCCCAAACGGCATTCATGTGTTGCAGGGCATCAGTGAAAGACATATCACACTTTATTGTATGATAAAGAAACATAAAGGCAGATACGCGCCAGTTCATGGCACAGTGAACGAATATCTTTTTATTTTTGTGTTTCTCCATATGTTCGAAAAAAGATTTCAGGTCTTCAAGGGTTGGTGTCTTGAAATCAACAGGAACATGTATATAGCTCATGTTCAGCTTACTGATGATAGTATTTTCGTCTTCGATTGCGTTTGGTGAATCACTTAAGGCGAGGTTGAACACAATTTCATAAGCTGCAGTGCTTATGTCATTGAATTGCCCGGCTTCTGGCTGTCCCGAGGTGCCAATATTTTCATCAATCTGATAATAATTGACGATTTGTTCCAATGCATTGTTTTTTGGAGCTGCACCCATCAGGCAGCAACCGTATTGCTAGCATATTTCGTCAATATCCGCTTGAAGTCCTCGACGTGTTCAGTATTGCCATGCTTATCTGCGCCTGCCAGATAAATACTGATTTTTTTAACCATCATATTTATCGCAGCATCACGGTCACTGTCATTCAGTTTATTTTCCGAAATAATTTTATTCAATGCATGAATCCTGAAGCGATCCATGCCCCAATGTTTGGTAGATAATTGATCGTCGTGGCCACCATGCTTTGTTATTAATGCTTCATCAATATACAACACAGGATAGCGTGAACAAATTCGCAGCCAGAGATCATAATCCTCACAGGCGGCTAAGCTTTCATCAAACAAACCTGTTTCTTCGAGCAATGAACGATGCATGACTACAGCAGAAGGTGATATGACACATAGGGGCAGGCAGTGCTGAAATATTTGTCCACCTGCCTTTTTGTGCTTGTGCATTTGATTGACTCGAACTCCATTGCGAACCCATATCTCGTTACTATGACAAATAAGATATTCCGGCGCATTATTGAGTGCTGCCATCTGCCGTTCAAGTTTGTGCTTGTGCCAGACATCATCAGAATCCAGTAGCGCTATCCAGTCATGCCTGGCAGCTGCTATACCCGTATTGCGTGCCGCACTCACCCCCAGATTGTCTTGTTGAATAAATTTGACTTCAGGATGAAGAGTTTTGAGTGTTGAGACCGTATTATCTGTTGATCCATCATCGACAATAATAATTTCATCAGCAGGCAGTGTTTGCCCCAATACTGAGGCCAGGGCACGTTCGAGCAGCTTTACTCGATTGTATGTTGGTATCACGACAGAGACAGAAGCCATATCAGAATCTTTTATAAATGGTTAAAATAAACATAACAGATGAAATAGTATTCGGAGATTATCCAATAAATGCCACGTCTTGAACATAAAACTGTCGTTGTTACTGGTGCCAGTAGCGGTATTGGCGAATCAATCGCCACCACCTTTGCCCGTGAGGGTGCTCATGTGGTGGTGAACTACAATACTTCCACGGAAAAAGCAGAGCAAATCGTCAAACAAATTAATGGCACAGGTGGCAAAGCAGTGGCCATCAGGGCCAATGTCTCTGATCCAAAAGGTGTGAAATTTTTGATTGATGAAGCGCTGTCTGAATTAGGTCAGATTGATATCTGGGTGAATAACGCCGGTGCAGATATTTTGACGGGTAAAGGCGCAGAATTAAGTGAACAGGAAAAATTGCAATTCCTCATCGATGTTGACCTGAAAGGCACGATTAATTGCTGTTGGGGTGTCTTACCCGTGATGGAACAGGCAGGTCATGGCGTCATCATCAATATGACCTGGGATCTGGCGATTCATGGATTTCAGGGTAGAAATCCACAGATGTTTGCTGCGGTCAAAGCGGGCGTACGTGGCTTTAGCCAATCATTGGCAAAGAGCGTCGCACCTGATGTAAGAGTGAATCTGCTGGCGCCAGGATGGATCGAAACGGCATTTGCAGAAGAACTGATGAAAACGACCTATTATCAGGAACGTATCAGTGAAATCCCCTTGAGTCGTTTTGGCAAGCCTGAAGATGTCGCCAATGCTGCACTTTATCTGGCCTCAGATGAAGCTTCCTACATTACTGGTCAGATCATCAACGTGAATGGTGGTCTGGTTTAATCAATAGAGATGTCCTGTGGATTATTGGCGTTAAAGCCAACGGCGGACATCATTCTTGTAATCCAGGTATTCCTGACCGAAAATATTTTCAAGAAACGGTTCTTCGTGTTTTATAAAACACTGCTGAATAATGAGAAAGAAAACAGGGACAACAATATAAGGCGTCAGGCTGCCCAGATAGCTTGCAACACCGATCAGCAATATCACCATGCCAAGATACATTGGGTTCCGTGTATACCGAAAAAAACCATCTTTTACCAGGGCCGTTGAGGCTTCAAAAGGTTTAAGTGCGGTTCCAGCTTTTTTGAAAGAAATTACACCATTTGTGGCCAGGGCAAGACCACAGAACCCCACAAAAATACCTGAATAATTAAAAGGTGGAGTGATGATGTTCTCAACAGGTAGATACCTGTTGAGAACAAACATAAGCACCAGTGCTGTCAGTAAATATACGGGTGGAATTATTTTTCTACTGATGTGCATTTTCTGATGCGTCGTTATCAGCCAGTAAAACAAGGATCAAGGCCAATAATGCCGGTGCCGCCTGGATAAACAGAATACTCAGCTTGGCTGTCAGTGCACCAAAGATCCCGGCGACGATAATGCAACCAAGAAAGAACACCTTGAAGCTTAAATTCTTTTTTATCAGACCATATATCAAGCCCGCAGCCAGGAAGCCATTATAGAGCCCCTGGTTCATGGCCAATGTAGCAGAGGCCGCAGCGAACTCCGGTGTTGTTGCAAAGGTTTTATAACCAATGGGGTGGTTCCATAAAAACATTTCCAGAACCAGGAAATAAATATGTAGAATTGCAACGAGTAGGATCATAATAGTGCTACTAATTTTCATACTTTCATTTTCCTTTGTTGCAGATGGCTCTTGTTTATCTAGTAATGAATTATTTAATAATGGATAAGGGAATGTACTCGGTATTGTGACAGAAGATCCCTGCCTTTTAATTCATCGAGTTCGACAACAAAGGCGCAGGCAGAAACTTCAGCGCCGAGTTTTTCTATCAACTGACAACTGGCAACGGCAGTACCACCCGTGGCTATTAAATCATCAACCAGTAAAACTCTGTCATTGCTATCCAGTGCATCTGTGTGGACTTCCAGAGATGCTGAACCATATTCAAGGTCATAAGAAATACTTTGAATGTCATAGGGCAGTTTCCCGGGCTTGCGCAAAGGCACAAAACTGATGCCCATTTCCCATGCGGCGAGACTGCCAAAAATAAAACCTCTTGCTTCCATGCCAACGATTGCCGTAATTTCTTCACCCAGGAAAGGGTGTATCAACTGATGGATGGCCAAACGTAACATCATCGGGTCTTTGACCAGTGGCGTGATATCTTTAAATTGTATTCCCGGCTTGGGAAAATCAGGGATATTGCGAATATGAGCTTTAAGCCGCTCCATGGAATAGTCTCCAGTATTGTTAGTTACCAGTGTTATAAATTACTAATGTAATAAATTATTTGTCTTCTGAATCGATTTCCTGTTCAGGCTCTTTACGTATGGTGACATCGATATTATCTTCCAGGTTTTCCGGGGGTAAGAGTGTGGTGTCTGTCTCAGTATTATCTTCCGGTGTTTCTGTATCAGAGACATTTTCAGTAGCATTTTCATCGCTTGATGCAGGTTCTTCTTGCTTGTTTTTATCAGCATGGCCAACATTCTTAACCAGAGATGTTAATCTTTTGATCCAGCTGGTACCTTCATCTTCTGCTTTCTGTGCCATCTGTGTCAGTGTGATGTAATCCGTTTTCCCGGTACCCAGGACAGGTAATTCATCAGTCAGCAATACTTTCTTTGGTAAATACAATTCACCATGTTTGTCTTTTTTGATTTGTTCCTGAATATGTTTTCTCAAGGCATCCTTGTTGTCTGTTATGAGGATAATTTTTTCACCTTTTTTATCATCTGGCAGGCTAACGGCAGCATGATTAAACCCTGGCCAGGTTTTTGTGGCCAACTCTTCCACTGCGGTGAGTGACACCATCTCTCCACCTATCTTTGCAAAACGTTTTGCCCTTCCGAGGATATAAAAATACCCATCTTCATCGACACTGGCGATATCACCGGTGTCGTACCATCCTGGGCCACGATCAGATTCCGGAGCCTGTATTTCACCATCTGTATCTGCAAGTAAATAACCCAACATGACGTTTGGTCCTTTAACAAATAATCTGCCACCTTCTTCAATCCCTTCTACCGGTTCCAGATAATATTCCATTTTTGATACAGGGCGTCCAACAGCGCCAGGTTTGCTTTCCATGGGTGTGTTTACAGAAATTACCGGGCTAGTCTCTGTTACGCCGTAACCCTGGAAAATGCGGATGCCGAATTTTTCCATCCAGGTTTGCTGTGTTTCATCGCGCAACTTCTCGGCCCCTGCTACAGCATAACGTAAGGTATGAAAATCGTAGGGATGGGCATGGCGCGCATAAGCCCTGAAAAATGTATTTGAGCCGAACAGGATGGTTGCCTCCAGTTCATAGATCAATTCGGGAATGAGGCGATAATGTAAGGGTGTCGGATAGAGAAATACTTTACTGCCACCAAACAGTGGCATCAGGAAGCCGGCATTCAAACCAAATGTATGAAATAGCGGCAAGCATGAGAAAATTATATCCTGAGGGGTGAAATTAATATGGCAACTGACCTGGGCATAATTGGAAAGGGCGTTGCTGTGTGAAAGTACCACACCTTTTGGTGAACCTTCCGAACCAGAAGTAAAAAGGATCACCCCAGGGCTGTCAGGAGAGATATCTTTTGCCAGACGACGGTAGTGGGTCACTGGATAGAAGCTTCTCATTAACCCTGCCAGTTTGGCAAAGATAGAAATGCGAGAGGCCAGATCTTCCAGGTAAACCAGTTGTACATTTTTTTCGAGTTCGCTTGCCAGATCTTGCAGATTGGCATTCTCAATAAATTTTCTCGAAGTATAGATTCTATTGATTTTGCCTGTTTTACAGGAGCGGAGGATAACCTTGGTACCTGCGGTAAAATTTATCATCGCCGGGACACGGGCTGCATATTGAACCGCAAGGAAAGTCACCAGGGTGGCAATCACATTTGGCAGCATAATGCCGACGTGTTCATCCTCATCTGTGTCTTTGCGCAGGATACTGCCAAGGACCATTGCTTTGGTAATAAGTTGTTTGTATGAAACAGGTTTACGATTGATGTCATCAACAATCAGCCTGTTTTTCCCATAACGTTCTGCAGCATTTAACATCGCGGCAAAGATGGTCGTGCGATGATTAAAAGCGCTGTAAGTCAGCAAATACATGATGTCCTGCATTATGGTTGCTGCGTGTTTTCTACGTTCGTGTCCCTGAATATTTTCATCTATTTCAATGGTTACAGGGGGAAGAATGGTCATGGTAATACGCGGAAACCAGACGATACATCCCTGTTTTTTCAAATATGAAAATGGGGAAAATTTTGCACCATCGATGGCTATAGGCAGTACCGTGGCCCCTGATTTGTCTGCAATCATTCCCGGACCTTCATATATCTTCATCAGGGAACCGGTAGTCGTGATTCTTCCCTCGGGGAAGATAACGGCTTTTTTATCCTGAGAAAGAAATTTGACCATGGATTTTACTGATAATGGATTTGTGGGATCCATGATGAATAAATTAACAAACTGCTGACAAAACCTGGAGGTTATTTTTCTGGCGATATGCGTGTTGATGGCAAAAGTCGGTGTCTCTGGTAACCAGGCATAAAGCAATATGCCATCAAGCAGTGATGTATGATTTACAACAATCAGGACGCGGTCTCCCGCTTCATGATGGTGTTCCATTCCGCTTACTTCAACGCGATATAAAAGTCTGAGAAGGCAGCGGAGGAAGAACTTGAGAAGTTTAATCATAGGCTGCTAACTTACACCATACCCAAAATATTTGGAAATGCTCAAACCTGTATTTTCAGATAGATTGGGCCAGATAGTTTGGGCATGACAATCCTGAGATTGAAAACCTTACGCGCCCTTGGGGGGAGTTCCTGTGTAGATATCCAGTAATTGACCTGGTTGTAGATGGCGTTTCTTCGCAAGATTGTTCCATTTTTTGATTTGCTTGATCGAAACACCGAATTGTTGGGAGATCAACCATAGGGAATCACCTTCCAGAACCTGGTAACTGATATGCCCTGGCTTACCACTGGATGTTTTATTGGCAGCAACATGCACGACCTTTGCTGTTTTGTCAGTTTCTTCTGCAACCCAGATTTCCAGTTTTTTCCCGGGCCGTAATATCGATTTACTCGAGATGTCATTCCAGGCGCAGAGTTGTTTAACGCTGATGCCATAATGTCGGCCAATATCCCATAAATTATCACCACGTTTGATGGTATAGACATAGCGTTGGCCATCACCGATAGATTTAAGACCTTTATAGCGACGAGAATCGAGGCTCAGGCTGTAATGTTTTAAAGGTTTTTGTGCAGTTGGAATCAAAAGGGAATGTCCGGTACGAATTGTATTGCCCTTAAGACGATTGATCTGTTTCAGTGTTGAAACGTCAGTTCTATAGTGTGTTGCGATACGGCCCAGGGATTCACCTTTTTGTATTTTATGCCGTTGCCACTTGATGCGATCAGCAGATGACAGTGAGGCAAGTCTGTTCTCAAATGCAGGGGTCTTGGTAACGGGGATTAATAAGCGGTGTGGACCAATGGGATCGGTGGCCCATCTATTAAAGCCCGGGTTCAATGTATACAGTTCTTCGATTGATAATCCGGAAAGCTCTGCTGCCATTGCAAGATCAATCTGGCTATTAATATTTACCTGTTCGAAATATTTCTCATTTTTAATCGGTTTAATCGTGATATTGTATTTTTCCGGGTGAGCGACGATTTCAGAGATGGCCAATAAACTTGGAACATAACTACGTGTTTCTCTCGGTAATTTTAAGGAGAAGAAATCAACTGGTTTCCCTGCTTTTTCATTTCGCCTGATGGCTTTACCAACATTCCCTTCGCCAGAATTATAGGCAGCCAGGGCCAGCATCCAGTCACCGTTAAAATCCTTGTGCAGTTTCTGTAAATAATTCAGGGCGGCATCTGTTGCTGCGACAATATCTCTACGTCCGTCATACCACCAGTTTTGCTTCAAGCCATAATGTTTGCCCGTGTTAGGAATAAACTGCCATATTCCCGAGGCGCGGCTGGGAGAATAGGCAAACGGGTTATATGCACTTTCAACTATGGGTAACAGTGCAAGCTCTAGTGGCATATCGCGTTTTTCAAGTTCTTCAACAATATAATAAAGATAGGGTGTAGCACGATCTGATACTCGATCAATGTAGGCTTGATGTCTGGCGAACCAGGCCAGTTTACTTGCGGTGGTCTTTTCGGAAATATCCCTTGTCAGTCTCAGGTCTGAGCCAATGCGTTTCCAGACATCTGTTTCTTTTTGAGCGTGTTGTTCAACTTCATCTGATACTGCTGCACTTGATGATTCGGGACTTTTGCCAATATCTGGGCCAGCAGTTGTGCTATTAATGTCCGTAGGGCCCTTATGGGCAATACTGGCATCATCACGTGGTGAGGTGCTACTACATGCACTTAGGAAGAAGACTGGAACAAGGAATAGTACTGCGAGTAATTTTTGCATTGCGCCATGCTAGAGCTGGGGGCCTGATTGGTCAAGCAAAAACAGCCCTGTTAGTGATGTTTTTCATTGTGTTAAGCTCAGTAAAACCAATTGCTTTAACAATTATTTGCTATGGCTGATGAAATAACAAACAAGAACAATCTCTCGGTAAGACAACAGGTACAGCTCTGGTTTGCGGGTGGGCAGGGTGCTTTACTGCTGGAGGAAGAGAAAAAAAAGCTAAGCCAGAGGCTGTATGCCTTGTTTGGCTATCATATTCTGCAGGTTGGGAACATTGGTGGCCGGCATTTTCTTGATGGCAGTAAAATCTCTCATAAGTTACTGGCCAGCCTGGTTCCCGGTGAAGCGTCTGGGCAAAACCCCGGTTTCTGCTGTGACTGTAGCAACCTTCCTGTGGCGCCTGACAGTATTGATGTCGTTGTCTTGCCTCATGTGCTGGAATTTGAAGCTAATCCACATCAGGTCTTGAGGGAATCGGAAAGAGTATTGATTGGCGAAGGTCATGTTGTGATACTGGGTTTCAATCCATGGAGCCTTTGGGGATTATGGCGGCTACTTTTGGCCTGGCGTGAGAAACCGCCATGGCAGGGTCATTACATTGGCCTGACAAGAATTAAGGATTGGCTGAAATTACTGGATTTTGAAGTCACCGGGATCGAGCGTTTTTATTTCAGGCCACCACTACGAAGTCTGAAGCTGCTAAAGAAACTTGAATTTATGGATCAATTAGGACCTTATTGTTGGCCATGGTTT
>QNEM01000059.1 GCA_003645215.1 Gammaproteobacteria bacterium | reverse complement strand
GTCAGGACACGACGCTTCTGATAATCGTGCATAAAGTGCCAGAGTAACGGTGCACACAGACTGCAAAGTGCAGCGAAGGCCATAATAAACTTCCAGCGCATGCCCGAGATAAACAGGACAGCAAGACCTGCAGTTGCCACCAATAATGAAGTCCCCAGGTCAGGCTGTTTTGCAATCAGGCCAACAGGAACCATAATCATCAGGCCGACAATGAAAATATTGCCCAGGTTCGGTGGTAATGTTTTGTGAGAAAGGTACCAGGCGACAACCATGGGCACAGCCAGTTTCATCAGCTCGGAAGGCTGAAATCTAAAGAACCCCAGGTCCAGCCAGCGCTGGGCTCCCTTCCCCACGTGTCCTACCCAAAGCACCGCAGCCAGCATGGCGATACCTATGAGAAAAACCCATAGTGACCATCTTTCGATAACAGCCGGGGGTAATTGCGCCACCAGAAACATTAATAAAAAAGCGGCAGCCATTCGTGTAGCTTGTCTGATAAGGATACCAATGTCCTCCCCACCGGCACTATAAAGTACCATCAAACCCAAACCACATAAGACCAACAGGCCAAAACACAAAGGTACATCCAGATGCAGTCGTTGCGAGAGCGATTGTTGTTCAAAATGAATCATTTAAGATTCCCCGACTCATCCAGCAAATAATGATCAAGTAATTGTCTGGCCATGGGTGCAGCAGTTGATGATCCGCCACCCCCATTTTCTACAATAATTGCCAATGCTATTACAGGTGCTTCGACGGGAGCAAATGCAATAAATAATGCGTGGTCGCGCAAATGTTCCGGCACATTCTCCTTATCGTACTTTTCATCCTGTCCGATACCGGCAACCTGTGCCGTCCCTGTTTTTCCGGCAAATTTATAAGCAGCTTTAGCACCACTACGTCTGGCAGTGCCCCTGGCGCCATGAACGACATCCTCCATTGCCTGTATGATGTAATCCCAATCTTCCTTATTGTAATCACCAACATAAGCTGGAGTTGACTGTGGCAAGCTTGTGATTTCTCCTGAAATAGGATCGCTGGTTTTATTCGCCAGTCTCGGGATAACACGTTTACCCTGGTTGGCCAAGGCAGCAGTTGCTGTAGCCAGTTGTAAAGGTGTTGCCAGGACATAACCCTGACCGATGCCAGCGATCAAGGTCTCACCCGGATACCAGGGTTGATTTAAGGCACGACGTTTCCATTCGATAGAAGGAACCAGTCCACTTGATTCACCACCAATATCAATCCCGGTTTTATTACCAAACCCGAAATTCGTCAGGGCCTTGTTCAGCCTGGTGATACCAAGATCATGTGCCAAAGTATAATAATAGACATCGCAGGACTGCATAATTGCATAATTCAAATCCACATGCCCATGTCCCGTCTTTTTCCAGTCGCGATACCTGTGACTATGCCCCTTCAATGAATACCAGCCTTTACACCAGGTTGTATCACTTCCCTCTCTAAGGCCAGATGTGAGTGCAGCGATCCCCAGAAATGGTTTTATGGTTGAACCCGGGGGATATTTACCATTCAGCGCACGGTTGATGAGCGGTGTATCCTTGGCACTGAGCAACGCCTTGTATGATTTCGAATCTATACCGTTTACAAACGGGTTGGGATCATAGGCAGGCGAACTGACCAATGCCAGTATGTCACCATTATTCGGATCTATAGCCACGATTGAACCACGCCTGCCCTGCATAATATTAGTTGCAGCAGTTTGCAGTGAATAATCTAGCGTCAAATGAATATTTTGACCGGGTTCTGGTGGCGTCCGTTCAAGTACGCGAATAATACGCCCCTGGGCATTGACCTCGACTTGCTGGTGGCCTACATGTCCATGTAATACATCTTCATAGGCCTTCTCGACACCCAGTTTCCCGATATGACTTGTACCCAGATAATCTGACTCATCAATCCTCTGCAATTCTTTCTCATCAATACGACCGACATATCCCAGAACATGTACCAGACCCGACTTCTCGGGGTAGTGACGATAGGGTCGGGCAACCACCTCGACACCAGGGAACCTGTGTCGTTCGACAGAGAAACGCGCAACCTCATATTCTGACAGTTTAAATTTAAGCGGTATGCTCTCAAAACGCCTTTTAGCCCGCCGTAGTTTTTTGAAGCGATTAATACTTTCTTCATCTATCTCCATCAACTCGGAAAGTTCATCTATTGTCTGATCCAGACTCTCTATTTGTTCTGGAATCAACTCCAGACTAAATGAGGGTTGATTGTCTGCGACCAAAATACCGTCTCGACTGAAAATCAGTCCCCGGATCGGTGGGATCGGTAAAACCTTGACTCTGTTACTCTGGGACAAGGTAATAAAGTGATCATGTCGAATAACCTGCAAATAGAACAGGCGTCCAATAAGCACCATCACCAATAAAATAATTATCAGCGCTGCAGTATAGACACGAAAGCGAATGAGCCTTGTTTCTTCCTGGATATCTTTAAGTGTAAATTTTAAGCCCATAACTGATGCGTATTGCTATCAGCTTACGTGATATTTACGGCGCATATCCCTGAGGATAACAAACAACCAGGGCCACAAGATCATGCTGGAAAACGCAGGTGCCCAATATGTCCATGTCTGGGGGGCTAATCCCATGATGCCTGTTATCCACGAGGCAATGAGCAAATAAAATATGATGATGATGCCAATCAGACAGGATTGTTGTACCAGTGGAAAGATTCGAAAACGTTTATGAATCTGAAGAATAAAATAAGCGACCAATGCCAGGATCAGGGCATTTTGTCCCAGTAAGGCACCCTGTTGTACATCCAGTAACAGACCCAAACACCATGCAGTCCCAATACCTATCCTGCCAGGTAATGCCATACACCAGTATATGAGCACCATTGCGACCCAGGCCGGGCGCCAGGGATCTGCCCAGGCTGGCAAAGGTAAAGCCGTTAACAGAAAAGCAATTAACAAACTTGTAAATATTATCCAGCCACCGGCATTTTTATTTAACATCATGGTCTCGCTGGTATAGCCGCATCATCTGCCAGAGATTCAAAATCTGCTAATGATCTGGAGCGCGTTTCAGGCCAGACCAACAGAACCTCTCGACTCTTTTCAAGTTGCGCGCTGGGGAGAATAGTTACCTTGGCAAAAGGTTCTCCAGGAACACGACTTATAGTCTGAACAACACCCACAGGGTATCCCGGAGGGAACCTGCTCCCCAGTCCTGAAGAAACCACCAGGTCGCCTTCCTTAATATCAACGTTATTGGACAGATGCTCCAGTTGCAAAACATGATTTTGCCCGGTGCCGACAGCAACTGATCTTAGTCCGTTACGATTGACTTGCACTGGGATAGCATGGGTGGGGTCAGTCAATAAAAGAACAGTACTGGAAAATGGCCCGACGTGAACTATTTGCCCCATCACACCGTTGGCATCAACTATAGGCTGCCCGTCATAAACACCTTCACGCTGACCCTTGTTAATCACGATCTGATGCCTGAACGGTTGTAAATCTACTGCTAGTAATTTTGCAATGAGTACCCGTTCATCAAGTCTCTTGGATGACTCCAACATTTCCCTGAGACGCTCATTTTCTGCTTCAAGAATTTCAAATTTCTGTATTTTTGAGCTGAGCACTAATTGTTCATCACGCAGTAAAGCGTTTTCTTCAACCAGCCTGGTTCGTGTCGTCAGTGCCTCTGTCGCCCAGTTAGTGACCGTAACTGGCAGATTAGCAATATACTGTAAGGGATAGACAAAGACCGAAAGTGTTGAGCGCAGTTTCTCCAGATGACCTTGTCGATGATCAACAGTCATCATAATTAATGAGGCCAGGATGAACGCAACAATACGAACATTGGCGGATGGACCCTTTAGAAACAGCGTACTAATCGTCTGCCTCCTTCTTTAAGAATAAAGTCAGGCTATTCAACAGCCAGAATATCGTTACCGTACTCCTCTATCATTTCAAGGTAACGACCACCGCCTCTGGCAACACAGGTCAGCGGATCTTCTGCAATAATTACAGGCAGACCTGTCTCTTCCATCAACAGTCGATCCAGATCACGCAGCAATGCACCACCACCGGTAAGCACCAGACCTACTTCGGCAACATCAGAACCAAGTTCTGGTGGTGTTTTTTCCAGTGCATTTTTAACGGCACCGACAATCCCGGACAGGGGTTCCTGTAAAGCCTCCAGGATCTCATTACTATTCAGCGTAAAACTCCGTGGGATACCTTCTGCGAGATTTCGACCGCGAACATCCATTTCTTTCACTTCATTCCCGGGATAGGCACAGCCTATTTCGTGTTTGATTTTTTCTGCGGTAGATTCACCAATCAGACTGCCATAGTTACGACGAATATAGTTGATAATGGCTTCATCAAATCTGTCGCCACCAATACGTACCGAATCGGCATACACAATCCCGTTCAAAGAGATCACTGCAACCTCGGTAGTGCCGCCGCCAATATCAAGCACCATGGAGCCTTTTGGGTCACTCACCGGCATCCCGGCACCAATCGCTGCCGCCATGGGTTCCTCAATCAAGTGCACCGTTCTGGCACCGGCACCACTGGCAGATTCGCGGATTGCGCGTCTTTCTACCTGTGTTGAACCACAGGGGACACACACCAGTACCCTGGGACTTGGCTTAAACATGGTTGCACCATGGGCACGATGCATAAAATACTGAAGCATTTTTTCAGTTACTGTGAAATCTGCAATCACACCATCTTTCAATGGGCGAATCGCTGTGATATGTCCAGGCGTCCTGCCCAACATCAATTTTGCTTCAGCACCCACAGCCATGATTGATTTGGCGTTGATTTTATTCCCATCATTCCTCACGGCAACGACAGAAGGTTCATTCAAAACAATGCCCTTGCCACGGACATAAATAAGTGTGTTGGCTGTACCCAAATCGATCGAAAGATCGTTAGAGAACATTCCTCTGATTTTATTAAACATGGATTACTTTGATTTACTTTATGGTTATATTAAATAATGGTACGTTTTGGCGGAAAAAACCTGTTACTCTCCGCCCGGAAACAAGCTTCCAACGCGTTTGCTGTGGAGTCACCCAGGGCACTTATTTTACTCATTTTCTGACTTTTCATGGGTGATTTAAGGCTCCTGCAGAATCTTCCTGCTTAATCGGGTAACTGTATCAACGAGTATCGCTTTGGGCAAGTAATAGAATGTGATAAATTTTTGATTTTCAACAAATTAACGGCAGGATCTTGAATGTCTCTAGAAAAATCTGATATCGACAAAATTGCCTGGTTGGCGCGCATCTCTATTTCGGAAGAAGATACCCCGAATTACCTTCACGATGTATCCAATATCCTGGAGCTGGTCGAAAAAATGAATAACGTAGATACAGACAATATCGAGCCACTGGCCCATCCACTGGAGATCACTGCCAGGCTCAGAGACGACAAGGTCACAGAAACCGATCAACGGAAACATTTTCAGGAAATTGCCCCTGCTGTAGATAATGGTCATTACCTCGTTCCCAAAGTGATTGAGTAAGGAATGATTGAATAATTTAAATAGAGTAAGGGATAGCAAATTCCTCCAGACAATGGACTCGGTGTTAACTTTTTTGCTTAACACATGATCAAAAAATAATATACGAAACATTAACTACATGTATAAGAAAACAATCAAACAACTTTCAAGCGCATTGCAGAATAAAGATTTTAGCAGTGAAGAACTCGTGTCGTCTTATCTGCAACGATGTGACTCACACAATAGTAATTTAAACTGTTTCATTAGTTTGATGCCTGAGACTGCCATAGCACAGGCCAGGTCTGCAGATAAAAAAATACAAAATGGTGAAGCAGGTCCACTCACAGGTATTCCCCTGGCACATAAAGATATCTTTTGTACCAACGGTACAAAAACTTCCTGTGGTTCAAGTATGCTGGACAATTTTATTGCGCCTTATGATGCGACTGTTGTTACTCGTTTGAATGAGGCGGGGATGGTGACATTGGGTAAAACCAATATGGATGAATTTGCCATGGGCTCAACTAACGAGACCAGCTTTTATGGTGCAGTTAAAAATCCATGGGACACAGCTCGTGTCCCCGGTGGATCTTCAGGTGGATCAGCTGCAGCAGTAGCAGCCAAACTTGCGCCTGTTGCAACAGGCACGGATACCGGAGGTTCGATTCGGCAACCCGCTTCCTTATGCGGCATCACTGGCCTGAAACCCACCTATGGCAGGGTTTCACGCTATGGCATGATTGCCTATGCCTCCAGTCTTGACCAGGGAGGCCCGATAACACAAACGGCTGAAGATGCCGCTATCATGTTAAACGCTATGGCAGGTTTTGATGAACGTGACTCAACATCAGCAGAACAAGCTGTTGAAGATTACACAAAAGATCTCAATGAAAGCCTTGATGGACTGAAGATTGGTTTACCCAAACAATATTTTGATGGCCAACTTGATGCCAGTATTGAATCCGTTATTCAGGCAGGTGTTAAACAGCTAGAGAAGCTTGGTGCAAATGTTAAAGAAATTGAACTGCCGAATTCAGAATTATCTATTCCTGCATATTACGTAATTGCATCGGCAGAATGTTCATCTAACCTGGCACGTTTTGACGGGGTTCGATTTGGACATCGCTGTGATGACCCGGAAGATTTAACCGATCTATATCTACGTTCACGCGCTGAAGGTTTTGGTAAAGAAGTAAAACGACGCATCATCACCGGCACTTATGTTTTGTCCGCCGGTTATTACGATGCCTACTATCTAAAGGCACAAAAACTTCGTCGAATGATACGTGATGATTTTCGTAGCGCACTGGAAGATGTTGACGTCATTATTGGACCAACTGCACCACAAACAGCTTTTAAGTTAAATGAATTCATTGATGATCCCATCAGTATGTATTTATCAGATATTTATACCGTGTCTGTGAACCTGGCTGGACTGCCTGCCATCTCTGTTCCTGCTGGTTTTGCCAACGAACTCCCGGTGGGCATGCAAATCATCGGTAATTATTTCGCTGAATCCAGATTGCTGAATATTGCGCATCAGTTTCAGCAGGCCACCGATTGGCATCAACAATCACCAGTGGGGTTCGATTAATGGCCACGGACATTAAATGGGAAACAGTTATCGGGCTGGAGATACATGCCCAGCTCGCCACCAAAAGTAAGATATTTTCAGGAGCTGCGACGACCTATGGTGCAGATGCAAATACCCAGGCCTGTGCCGTAGATCTAGGCCTGCCGGGTGTTCTGCCTGTGCTTAACCAACAAGCCGTTGAGATGGCCATCAAGTTCGGTCTGGCTGTGGATGCACATATTGCTGATAAATCAGTCTTTGCACGAAAGAATTATTTCTACCCGGATCTACCAAAAGGCTATCAAATCAGTCAATTCGAGTTGCCCATTGTCGGTAATGGCGATATTGAAATTCAATTGGCCGATGGCAGCAAGAAGATCATTGGCATTACCCGTGCACATCTGGAAGAGGATGCAGGAAAATCTGTTCATGATGGCTTTTTTGATAATACCGGGGTTGATCTAAATCGTGCCGGAACACCATTAATAGAAATTGTCTCTGAACCTGATATGCGTTCTGCTGAAGAAGCCATTGCCTACCTGAAAAAGATCCATTCCATTGTTCGTTACCTGAAAATATGTGATGGCAATATGCAGGAAGGCTCCTTTCGATGTGATGCCAATGTCTCTATACGACCCATGGGTCAGGAAGAACTGGGGACACGAACTGAACTCAAGAATCTTAATTCCTTTAAATTTATCGAACAGGCCATCAACTATGAGATTGAACGTCAGATTGATGTTATAGAATCTGGTGCAGAAGTCGTGCAGGAAACGCGTTTGTATGATCCGAACAAAAATGAAACAAGGACCATGCGTAGTAAGGAAGAAGCCAACGACTACCGCTACTTCCCGGATCCTGACCTACTTCCTGTATGTATTGATCAGGAAACCATAGAAGCGATTAAAAAAGAGCTCCCCGAATTACCGGATGCCAAACGTGAAAGATTTATCAAGGAATTTGACCTGTCGGAATATGACAGTGATGTGATAACTGCCAGCCGCGATCAAGCTGAGTATTTTGAAGACACAGTCAATGCCGCCAATGGTGAAGCAAAATTAAGTGCCAACTGGGTCATGGGTGAGTTATCAGCTGTCTTAAACAAAAATAATACTGACATAACAAATAGCCCGGTCAGCGCAGAAATGCTCGGAGGCATGATCAAACGTATTAAAGACAACACCATCTCCAGTAAAATCGCCAAACAGGTATTTGAAGCCATGTGTAACGGCAAAGGTAACGCCGATGAAATCATTGATAATCAAGGACTTAAACAGGTCACCGACACAGGCGCCATCGAAAAACTGGTTGATGATGTTATTGCTGCCAACCCTGATCAGGTCAAGCAATACCAGGAAAGTCCCGCTGATAAACAGGGAAAATTAATCGGCTTCTTTGTCGGACAAATCATGAAACAATCCAAAGGCAAGGCCAACCCACAACAGGTCAATCAACTGCTTCAAGAAAAATTAAAATGAATGACCAGGTAACAAATTTATTCGAAACACCAGAGGCTATTACAAAGGATTCAATCAACCTTGAAACAGCAAAGATTGCATGGAAAGATCTGGAAGTTTATTTTGCCGGTGGCAATGTCATCCATGTTTCACCAGAACTGGACCTGACCGAAGTTGCCCTGCAGATTACAAAAGACAATGCCGAATCACTTAAAGACTGGATGTCGAAAGGTATAATAGATATTGTCACTGACAAGCAAGCAAAAGAGTATGCATATACCGAGGCCACCGTTTGGGCCGTCGTTATCAAACCATGGATATTGACCCAGTCCATTAAATTCCCGGCTTAGACACTTTTTTACTTTCTAAATTACTATGAATAAGAAAATTCGCATTGATTATTTTTCTGATGTGCTCTGCGTCTGGGCGTATATCGCACAGATCAGGCTAGATGAACTGAAACAACACTATAATGACGAACTCGATATACAGTATCACTTCATCCCCTTGTTAGGCTGTACCGCAAAACGCATTGGCGAAGGCTGGCAAGACAGAGGAGGATTCAAGGCCTTTGGTCAACACGTCAAGGAAGTTTGTTCACAATTTGATCATGTTGATGTTCATAATGATATATGGACAACACCCATTGCTAAAACATCTGCAAACAGTCACCTGTTTCTGAAAGCAGTACAATTACTTGAAGCAAAAGGGCATATCTCAAAAGATAGTATCCATGACAATAATTCATTGTTTGAATTAATTACATGGGAAATCCGCCTGGCCTTTTTCAAGGAAGGTCAGGATATCTCGCACATGGACACCCTGTATGCCATTGCAGAACGACATGACCTGCCAACAAATATCATCAGGGATCTCATCGATAATGGCGAGGCACTGGCAGCCTTGTGCCGTGATGTGGATCTAAGAGACGAATACAAGGTCGAAGGCAGCCCCACCTTCATCCTCAACGAAGGCCGCCAGAAACTCTATGGCAATATCGGCTACAAAATAATCGAAGCGAATGTACAGGAAGTCCTTTACCAACCAGAAAACCAGGCTACCTGGTGTTAATAATTAGCAGCAAATCATGCATATACGAGAAGCAACAAGTCTTGATCGAGACGATATCCATAGCGTCCATTGGTCTGCCTTCGCTGAAGATGAGAGGGAGATTGTCTCGAAGCTTGCCGTCAATCTGCTTTCAGAAGAAGCAACGTCCC
>QNEM01000058.1 GCA_003645215.1 Gammaproteobacteria bacterium | reverse complement strand
GGGGCATTATTTTTATCTCCCCCCTGCTGGCATACAATAGCATCGCTTTCGGCTCACCATTTGTCATCGGCTATGAACACGTGGTTGGCTTCGAAGGAATGAAACAGGGGTTTTTCGGAATAACTTTCCCGAACTTGTCGATCCTGTTGCAGATCCTGTTTTCACAATACCGGGGCATTCTCTGGATATCTCCCATCCTCATGCTGACGCCAGTCGGCATCTATTATCTTTGGCGTCTTGAAAATTATCGAGCCGAATTGCTGACAATTATTATGCTATCTGCTTACTACCTTCTATTTAACTCTGCCTATCATTTCTGGGATGGCGGTTATTCAACCGGGCCGAGACATGTGACACCCATGTTAGCCTTCCTTTGCCTGCCCCTGGCTGTGTTCTGGACCAGCAGCAGCCTTAAGTGGCGAATCCCAGCACTGGGTATATTAGTGCTTAGTATCTGTACCTCACTGATTTGTGTATCGGTCAGTATGATGAGCCCTGATACGTTTCAGAAACCATTATTTGAATACCTGATCCCGGAATTCATCAAGGGCAACCTGCAAACCATTTTTACCTATATTGGAATAAAAGCTCTTGTGACATTAGTTCCTATTTTCATCGTCTGGATTGTTGGCGGGATCTATATCGCCTGGCTCTTGCGCGGATCGAAACCAGGCCCCTGAATCCACCGCCATTACTCCATAAAGACAATATCTGCTTGATCAGTAGCGATCGGATCAGTCGGCTGATCATTCCCCGGCCAAATCCGGTTTTCTTCAATCACGCTTTGGTTAAAATAGTGGAATTTATTTGCCTGTTGTAATTTCTGGATGACTTTTTCCAGTGTCTGTACCTTGATTAGATTGGTACGTTCCTCAGGATCTGACTCGATATTATAAAGAAATTCCCGTCCAGAATGCTCCTGTTGAACATACTTGTATGGATATTTTATTGTCCCGAGAAAAGTCCCGCTGTGTGGTTGTGAAATATAAATCGAATGACTGTCTTCAGCCTGTGTAGTATCCAAATCATCTGTTTTAATCCCGGTCAAAACAGATGAGCCAATAAAATGATGCTTTGTTTCTATATCGAGGATTTCCAGCAAGGCGGGGGCAATATCTACATGAGAATATGCCTTTTCTATCCTGTGTGCTTCCTTATCTTCGGTATAAACGATTAACAGGGGCGTTTTAAAAAACTCGTTATAATAACTCGCCTCGTTCGATATATATCCATGCTCGCCAACCGGGTAACTATTATCACCCGTAATAATCACTATGCTGTTGGATAAATAGGATCGTGATTGCAATTGCTTGAAAAATTCCCTGAGATAACGATCTGACAGATAAATGGAGTTCGCATAGTTTTCCTTAACATTTCTGGGTGACTTATATAGATAACGTTGTTTCCTGGGGATCTTGTCGAACATCATATGATTGGTAACCGTTGTCAACATGGAAAAGAAAAGCTGATCCGGCTGCTGTTCATTCAATTCATCAAGATACGAGAAATACTTCTGGTAAAAAATATTATCCTGTAATCCCCAACCCCAGATAAAAGGCTTGTCTTCTTTTTTAATAAATTCTGCATCCATACTGTGCCGATGGTCAAAACCTATTTCCCTGGTAAACGCATCGGTGTTGTCAAATTCCAGAGAGCGATAGGCCTTGAAGAACAGGTTTGTGTAACCTTCCTGCCCAAGAATTTTCGGCAAACAGTTCAGGTTCAAGGAAGTGTGATGTGTGAAGATTTTTGCCTTATAGCTGGGTGGAACGCCACAGAGTATAGAAAACTGAGACCTGGATGTTTGAATGGAGTTGCTAAAGAAATTTTCGAAATAGGTTCCCCGGGAAATCAGGGCATCAAAGAATGGCGTGTAACTTTTCCCATTTTGAGTTTGCGCTTCTACAAATCTTGCGTTAAATGATTCCACCACGATGATAAAAACGTGCGGTTTATTTTGCAGGCTGGCAGACGAACTATGTGGGCGAAAATTCACATAAGGAAATTTGCTGTTTTTTCTTATTTCAGCTTGATAAGGAGGAGTTGTTACAGGCTCATCAGAAGAACCTGTTTCAGTTTCAGTTTCAGTTTCAGTTTGAGCTGTAGCTTCTATTTCAGGCCTATCTGCATTGATTACTTCATCTTGATCAGAATGGCTGGCCAGGGTCATGTATCCAGATTTACCAAGAAAGGCCATGCCGGCGCTGTAATCAGATGTGAACGACAATATTGAAAAGAAAAAGAATGCATTGATGAACATTACAGTTGTTGTTCTGCTAACAGGCTCGAGAGAAAAAAGTAAATATTTCCTGTGCATAAGCCACAGACTGATTCCTAAAAAGCAGAGAAACATCAGTCCGATACGAAATTGACCTGAGAGAAAAATAGAAACCAGTGCTTCCCGTACAAAGATCTCATTAAAATTATAATAGATTAAAGCGAAATCCATGGGCACACCGGTGATGTAATGTGCTACTAGCAGGAAACACTCGACAAGTACAAAAAACAGCAATACATATGCGGTGACGTCCTGTGATTTAGATTGCGACAGGGGGATCCTTAACCAGTTTAATGTTAGCAACGATAGTGAACAACTGACTGCCCAGTATATAAATATTTCAGATATTGATAATTCGAACAAAAGTTCTTTATTGATAAATGCAATGATAAAGACTGTATGAAATACAATGATCAGGATCGAAAGTGGACTTGAGAAAGTTGCTTTCAGAAAGATGCTAATGATATTCATTGGTGATATTCACAAGATGATTAAACTATAGATCCCGGTTGATTAAGCCCCGGCTTTTGAATTTTACTAATTCGTGTTTGTTCAGCATGATAAATCTCTACACGATTTATAAGCCCTTATTTGATCTCAGGATGTATCAATGGACGTGGCCCAGTGTATAGCTAGGGCATCGCTAGGACCATGACTTGAGTAACTGGCGGAAGATATATCTCCTGGCTCTGGCTCAGTCAGCCTTGTGGTAACTGTATGCCAATGTGAGACGCTGGACGTAAGTTCTAAATCTACCAACAGTCCGAGCTGGTAGTCGAAGACTTCTGCCCCAGTGCATTCAGAGACATGGTCGCACACTGTGTGTCGACAGCCTGACGACCGATAGCAGTCGCAGTCAGGGTAAAACCATTGGTGTTAGTAACTGCCACGCTATAAAGTGAATTGTCGGATATGGCAGGATTTGCGTCATAACCCAGATCTTCCATGTCTGTTGCATAGGTACCTGCGTCCGCAATTCTGCGTTCCTGCAGGGCCGCAGCTTCCAACATCAGGGCCTTGCCTTCTGCCCGACGCGATTTCTCCACACTTTTCGAATACGTGGAGTATGAAAATGCTGCGATGATTGCAAGTATGACGGTGACGATCATCAGCTCAATCAGCGTGAACCCTGCCTCTGATGTTATTTTGTTACGCATGATACCTGTCTCCCTAGATTCAGCAGTAATGTTTGCCTGATAATAATATTCTCTTACCTGGCAATTCTACATTATTAAAATATCTGCAACACCCTGGTAAATACCCCGGCAAATAACCGAGGGACTTGATCCGTGATCCCGCAATGGATTGTTAAGCTGATGCCCAGGGGCTGCAAGGCAACCCCTGAGCAATTCAGAAAACACTATCAGCGCATGATCTCGCGCCATAACAGACGTCCGGTCTTGGTGCCACCTTCACTGGTGGTATTACTGACATTCGCGCCAGTACTGGTGCCTGAGCCGCTACCGGTGCCGGTACCCGTGCCCGTGCCCGTGCCAGTACCAGTGCCCGTACCAGAACCAGTACCTGAGCCAGCAGCAGTACCAGTATATCCCGGGCTGTCCTCTACCGGACAATCCTCACCAGTACTGAGGCCACCAACATCAATGGTGGTAATGACCTCGGTACCTGAAGAACCAGATGAGTCATAGAGTGTGTCACCGTTAGTCTCATCTTTCACCTTCTTGATCCGCTGGGAGTTGTTTGCGTCTGTCCAGCTGATGGTGATCTTATCGATGGTATAGGCCCTGAGCCCATTGGTGCCCAGCAGGATAGTATCGATCTTCTTCTCATCACCAGACAGGTTTGCCTCGTCCATGTCGATCTCCAGTGGCGAGCCAGTACTACCGGTCAAATCTGGCGGATCGAAGTCTATGGATGTGGACCTGGCTGTGAATGGAGTCGCCACCTCGGTGTAGTCAACCTCCAGTGTATAAGTACAGGCAGCAGCAGTAGCACCGATCACTGGCAGGGCGATATCAGGTTTGCCAAAATCGCTGAACTCCACTGTCACTGGCGCACTCGGGTCGTCCGGATTCACGTCATAGTCATCATTGTTGATGACTTTTTCCTTGACCTTCTTGAGCTTCTGGCCACTTTCACCACCCGTCCATGAGACTATGAGCTCATCAATGTTTATGACAGAACCAGTCGCATTACGAACCCTGATCTTCTTTACATTCTTCTTTGCGTGTTCCATAGAGAGCAGATCGAATTCAAAATCCCCAACCGTAGTCTTGGTTAGTGGGCTGGTCGGGGTGAAGCTGATGCTGTCCGAGCCGATCGTCAGGGTAGTGGTCTGAGGAGGACTACCTTTAGAAGGCTCCTTCTCAAATTCCAGTTCGAACTCGGCAAATGAACCTGTCGCGCTGGCATCACACAGTGCCTGGTTAAATTCCAGTTTTATGTCTATCGGGTTAGGATTGGCGGCGGCATTACTACAAGTGTCACTTATAGGAGTGCTACCACTACCTGTTCCAGTACCTGTTCCTGTGCCAGTGTCCACGAATTCCGGACAGAACGATGCTTCATCCGGATCCTTGAGGCAGGAACAGACGTCCTCATCCTCACTGCCGGTGAAGAAACATGCATCATGAAAAGTCTGCCAACCGGTATCATTGGTACACGGTCCGTCCCAATGCCAGAATATAGTGGATTCCCACAGCATGCTGTCTGGGCTGGTCGATAAAGTATAGATCGGGTCAGTATTACTGTTGCCTGATCCATTGATATTAGACGTCGCCGGAGAGGCCACTGCCTGAACCAGCAGGGCACCATTGCGGTAGCGTCCGTCTGTAGTCGGAGTGTTATCCTTGACACAGCCGGTCTCGGTACCTACCAGTCCATCATCAAGGATGGCACGTACGTCAAAACTCATTTTCAGACTGGTGAGCTGTTCCACGCCGCTTGGCGGACTGTCGCCGAGTTGATACTTCTGCAATTGTGTACCGCCGGACAGGTGAGCCCTGATCGCATTTTCATAGACAACCACGTTCTGGCTAACACCGTTGATTTCGATAAATCCGCCTGTTGACAGATCAGCATTACCGACGATGATGACGAACTGATCTGTCAGATCAGTAATGGTCTCATCAATGTCATGGTGGCCCGAATCTGTGTACTGGCTCGGATCCGCAATACATGGTGGTGGGACATCTTTACCAGCGCAGGTGATGATGTCGAAAAAATCGACTGTAGTCAGGCCGGTCTTGTCATCCCATTGGTGTTCGTGCTTCTGGGTGGTGGCACCATTGTCTATTGGATAAAACTGTTCCGAGGTATCCAGATCAAAGTGTCCACCAAGCAAACCAAGGTCACCTGGCCCGCAATCTTCGCCGTCATCCCCACACTCTGGTGGGATCTCGGCTGGGTCGATGGCATTCAGATGGTTAATCAATGCCGTATCTTCATCTTGATTCAAGCTACGCAACAGAGGTTGAGATGCCAGGCCGAAACTCTGGTACTGACCTACCGCCCGATCCTCTGGGTCATTTCTATCGCCGTCACTATTACCATCGACGTTGTCATTAGTATCCAGGTCTCCATCACCTTCAATGTCTAATATAGTTCCTGAAGGCGCGCCGCCATCAACAAAATCGAGTTGCATCAGCCAGTTTTCACCGGTCTGGGTGGTTGGATCGACCGACACGAATTGCACCCGACTGGAACGCAGGGCCAGATTGGTAAGCAGGCGCTCGCCAGCAGGCAGATCTACCTTCCAGCCATCATAACCATCAGGGTTATCGCTGGTGTCACCCTCCCAGTTTATGTCTATGGGTTGGGGAGGGCTGTCTGTATTCTTGGGGTTGTCAGTGACCACCCGCGTCCGGTTACCCGTGCCTGTATGGGCCACCTCGGTCAAGGTCTGGGCCAACAGATCGTCTCTATCGATCGGAAAGCTGGCGGTCATTGAGGTGTCGAGAACACCTGTTGTCAAATTTGTAGCGTCGTGCAAGCCGTAAATCGTGTTGTTCTGTACATTGCTGGTTGAAATATCAGTGCTATCGAACAGGCGCCCGGTGCCAAAATAGACCAGCACCCCATCCTCGGTTGGGTGTTTGGCCACATCGATGGCGGTGGTGATAGACTGTGCATTGCCGCTACTATCCTCAGCGGTGAAGATTAGTGTAGCATCTCCAGCTACCCAGGTTGTGGGGTCACCGCTCAGGTCAAACTTCCACAGGTTGCCCTTGACATCGCCGGCATAGGCCGTTTCAACAATATTATCACCATTTCCGTCGATCGCAGTGACACTGCTCAGACCGTTGGGGTTCGTTGCACTGTCATCACCGGAAGGACTGGTGACAATGACCTCGCCTAACTTCACGCCGGTCGCGGCATTAATAGCATAGAGACGTGCCTTACCGTCGGTACTGACACTGCCATCCAGATCACCATTGACATAACCGTTGCCAGCGAGCACCACCCATGTCGGGGTGCCGGTGTTAACGCGGTTGATGGATGGACGCGCGTAGGTATATCCCAGGTCCTGATCACCAAAGTCTCCGGTCCCGGGGACGTCGGTGAACTCCCACAGCACCTTACTACCGGCACCAGTGCTGGCGGTATTATCTTCGCTGCTAATCGCAGACGCATCGGTGATGTCCAGGGCCACATAGGCCTGGCCACCGGCGCCCAGTCCAGTAACCGCGATTGTGTGCCAGTCGGTTGCATTACCTGTACAGTTTGCGACAAAGCAGACATCTCTGATGGTTGTCTGGCCATCGACGTAATACTGGTGAAGATATGGATCGGCCGTTAGTTTATTAAGGTTCTTGATTACCGTATTAGGGATGTAGGCAAAGGTTTCCTTGCCGTCGGTGGTCGCACCGCCGGTTTCAGCGTCGAATACGTGGAGCATGCCATCATTGGCACCCACTAGTACGCGGCCGCTGCGAGCAATATTTGTAGTTTTATAGGTACTATAATCTTCGAAGTTCAAAGAGTTATTAGGCTCAGCCTCAAACTGGGGCGTACTATGAATGATGTCGCCCAGCAAGGAGCCGCGATCTCGCAAGGTTCCACCGTTACGGATCTCATTGGCGGTTTCGCCACGGATGAAGTTGATCATTATCTCGGCTGTTGCAGTGGTTGAATCTATCAAGGCTTCCTGTGCAGTTGTTAAACAGTCGGTTCCGGGGGTATCACCCGCACCTGTGTCGCAATAGCGGAAGGGAATGGCGGTGATGGCACCGGTGATGGCATCGCGATTTGCTGTAACGATAAAGCGGCCGGTATCAAAATTCTGGGAGGCGATCTTCGATTTGGCTCTCCAAAAAGGATTATTGACGCTTACCAGGCCACTGCTAGCCACTGGTAGTGCCAGCAGATCTCCTGTGAACGTGCCATCCTCGAAGAAAGGGGCGTAAACCACCTCATTGCCAGAAGTCAGCGAGCCATTGGTGATTGTTGGTGAGGCCACGTAGCCATAGGGCTGGTTATTGGGGGTGAAGAAATTCCCAGCGAATAAGGCTGCGGTGATGAGTGTTATCAGCCCGATGGCTGTGAATAACTGTAAGCGATATTTTTTCATAATCATTGTGCTTCTTTCCTGTTAATTAGGCGGTTACAAGGTTACAAAAAGGGTTTGTACGAAGCGCTCTGCGCCCCTGCCACTGGTTCCCTGACCGGTTAATCGGTAGTAATACTTGGTTTCATCTTGTTGACCGGCTCCTACCCCTAATGACCCACCTGCACCTTGTGTTGTCCGTTCTCCGAGAAATTCAATGACATACTTGTCACCACTTGGCCCGGTGGCGAAGCCATTAGCCCCGTCCCAGTCAAATGTGGTCGGATTTCCATCGTCAGGACCAAATCCATCAGTGAGTCCTGTCGTCTCATCGTACGCGTATATACCTATGGTATGGCTGCCACTGGCTTTAGGGTCAACCGGGTTAGTATTGGCCGTATTTTCCATTCCACCCCCATACTCGGTAACGATCTCGATCTCACCCTCGCTCACGGCAGTCTCGGCGTTGGCCAGTGCCACGGTCTGGGCCTGAATATTGGTGGCCATGATTAGCTCAAAATTAGAGGTGGTCATGGTGCTGATAGCAAGCAGGGTCAGTATGACCAGGATAAACAGGCTGGTCACCAGCACGGCACCAGCTTGTCGGCTCTGATCTTTCATAGTCGATCTGTTTATTTTATTTATCATAATCGATTCCGCATATTGATAGTGGTGGAGAACCGTCGCCTTAGCCTCTCATCACCGGGCTCGGTGAATGAGAAATCCAGGAGGTTATAGGTATTGTTAGCGGCGACAACGGCAAGCCGGTCGGCATTCGACATCAGTAATAAGGTAATGCGTACTGATATTACATCATCAGTATCGGTGATATTATCGGCGCTTACATAGGAGTTGACTGCTTGATCATTATCGGTGTCGATGCCGTACTGGATCTGAAAACCCTCGACACCGTCTATCAAGGCTGAAGTGGTTACGGTGCCACCGTTTGTGGTAACACACTCAAGTTGACCCACGCTTCCGGCTGTCGCACCGACAACACCGCCCGCGGTAGTATTGACACGAAAGGTGTTCTGGACATTGACCCCGACTGGTACAACATTGCCCAGGCAGTCCCTGACAAAACCGTCCGTATTACCCTGGTAGATGACTGTGATGGTATCGCTGCCAGCGAGTAGCCCGACAGTGGATTCGTTATTGGTACCAGTCAAGGATTGCACGCCACTATTTGCTACTGATAGGCTACCGTCTTGCCATTCATCCACATTATCACCCTGCCAGCCGGTCATGCGCAGGGTCCGGGCCATGAGGTCAACCGCAAAACGGCCGTTTTCCTGCACTCGTCCCATATTTTCCTGCACTCGATAGCTTTGTTTGTTGCTCATGAATATCGTGAAGACCCCGCCCAGGAGTATCAGGCCAATGGTGATCGCAACCATTAATTCAATCAGCGATAAGCCACTCTGCCAAAAGATTGGCCGTGGGCTGCCAGACGAAAGTTTGTTGAGGCGGCTATTCATGACTGTCCTCATAGCGACACCTGAAAGCCCGTGACGAAGCACTTCAGGTCATCGGCATCATCCGGGTCGCAGCCAGTACCGGTAACATTGGTCCTGGTCTCGTCCCACCTCACGGTAATGATGAAGGGGATAATAAAGTTAGTAGCGCAGGCCGCAGCGGCACCACTTGCAGGATTGATGCACAGGTTATCGCAGGCGACTGAAGCGGGAGTAGCATCTACGCACACCTGACCCTGGCCACTGGCGAGATACAGGGCGAGATTGGCATCCCATTGAAAGCGATCATGTGCCGCCATTTGGTTGATAGTACAGTTTGTTGCCGTGCCACCGGGGGTTGCTTGCGTACAACCGTTGTTAGCAGGGGCCTGGTAGTTTCCACCACCGTCGGTCTCATTGTAAGAGCCGACGTAGTTGCCAGCATCGGTGACGATAGCAAAGCGGTTGGCGCGCATACGGTCGGCCATCGCGTATGCCAGAATACTGGCCTGGCCTCGCATGAAAGCAAAATGGTTGAAGCGCAGGCTCTGGGCCTGCAGG
>QNEM01000057.1 GCA_003645215.1 Gammaproteobacteria bacterium | reverse complement strand
TCATTCGATCTTCGCTTAAAGAGCAAGATCCCTCGGTAACTGCTCGGTAATTGCTCCTGCATTACTCTCGATGGTTGCTCCAGGCACAATTCTACCTCCCCCATCCATGGGGTCGTACCTACTTCTTCCCTGACATCGTACCACCCACACATCTGTAGGCGTCCTTTCAGTCGAGATAACAAGAGGTTGTCGCTTGACAACCTCTGCTTGTTTTACTACCTTTACACGAAAGGATTTTTTATGCCCAAAATACGCAAGAAGCACCCTAAATCATCAATTGAAGAAGCTCTGGTTTATGCTGAATCGAAAGGGTGGCGAGTTGAAGATGGCTGTAGAGGACACCCCTGGGGCCGAATGTATTGCCCATATAACGATAGAGAATGTCGATGTGGTGAATATTGCATAACTAGTATTTGGGGGTCACCACGGAGTCCAGAGAATCATGCAAAAAAGATTAAACGAGTTGTTGATAACTGTGAACCACATAATAAACAAGATGACGACAATGAATATGAATGAATATGACTTTACATTGAAATTCTCACTTCCGTCAGAGATGATGGTTGATGATGCAATTCTGGACAAACTATTCGAAGCGGGTTGTGATGATGCAATGATCGGTGTCGGTATGCCAGGGTGTCTCAGTCTTGATTTTACACGTAAAGCAAAATCTGCATCTGCTGCAGTATTTTCTGCAATTAAAAATGTGAAAGCTGCGGTTCCCGGGATCAATCTCATTGAGGCCGCGCCTGATCTCGTTGGTTTGACGGACATGGCTGAGATTCTAGGATGTACGCGCCAGAACATGCGTAAAATTATGTTGAAGGAAAATATGCATTCTTTGATCCCGGTTCACAGCGGTAACCCATCGCTTTGGCATCTTTCCTCCGTTCTGAAATCATTTATTAAGATTGAGAAATATAATAATTTTTCAACACTGCAAGAATTGGCTGCAACGAATATGACAATTAATCATGTTAAAAATTTGAAGGAAATTTCGCCGGAAGTTGAAATTGAGGCGAAAAAAATAATGACGGGATAGTATCCCATTCTTGCAGTCATACATGGTACAACCTTGTCACATGTGTAACACTTCTACTGGTTTCACACGTTCGCGGGAATGACGGAATTGAGGAAAAGGGAAAGCAAGATCTCTCCATACTGTCGAGATGACAAGGAGAGGGTTCAGGATGACAGGAAGAGATTAAGGTCAGGCGCCCTACCCTGCGATCGGGATGACGAGAAACGGCTTAATGAGAAGTACCTTACAAAATTGATATTTTGTTGTTTTTTTCTACCTATCTAAGCCGGTTTCAGCTATATTCAGGGTTGTTAAGGATTAAAATCTAAATATTGGTGGACAAGACGATGAAACGAATTATTTTTGCAGTTTTCCTGTTATTCAATTTTCAATTTGCACTGGCTGATATCGCTAGTGATATGGCTGCGGGCAAGACTGCCGCTGAGGCCGCACAGATTGCTCAGACTGCTGGTTTGAGTGCCTCCGATATTGCTGACCAGCTTGTTGCCGCCGGTGTTACTGATTTCGGTGCCATTATATCTGCACTTGCTTCAGCAGGACTTACTGGCCCAGATGTCACAGCTGTTGTCGCTGCAACACCAGGAGTTACTGGCAGTAGCGGTGCTGGTGGCGCTGGCGGTGGTGGTGGTGGCGCTGGTGGCGGTGGCGGTGGTGGCGGAGGCGGTTCAAACCCAAACTACGGCACTGGTTAATTGAAGCAACGGTAACTTAATTAGTTATTAATAGTTTCACAAGACAATAAAAAGACGGTGTATTATATACACCGTTTTTTTTTGCTTAAAATAATCCCGAACCTATGATTTCGAATCAGGTTAATAATACTTCTCCGGATAAGCTATTGTTTTATGCCTTTTGTGCTCTGCTTGTCTGGTTACCCTTGCCTTTTGGTAGTTACCGTCCCTGGGCCTGGTCAATCATGGAAGTCTGGGTTTATTTATTAACGGCAAGCTGGTGTTGGCTCTATTTCCGTAACAAGGTAACTGTTTCCAGCAGTCTGCGTTCAGCAAGGTTTGTGTTGCTTGTTTTTGTTTTGTGGCTGGTGTTTATTGCTCTTCAGCTTACGCCGCTTTCCGCACAGTTGATTCATGCTCTTTCACCATTAGCGCTTGAACATTGGTCCTCTATAGCAGATCCCGTATTGAGTGTTGATCTGAAGATAACGCGTGCTTATTGGTTGCTTAGCCTTTCTTATGTCCTTGTTTTTTTCCTGGCACTGGTTTTGATTACAAATCGCAAACGATTAAAAATACTGGCCTATACGCTGGTCTTCAGTGGCCTGTTCCAGGCCATGTATGGTGCAGTGATGACCTTGTCGATGCTTGAGTATAGTTTTTTTATCAAGAAGATTTATCATCTCGGTGTTGCCACGGGAACATTTATTAGTCGTAATCACCTGGCCGGTTACCTGGAGATGACGATGGCGGTTGGTATCGGTTTATTGATCGCTTCAATGGGCATGTCTTATGGCGAGTCACTGAAGGAAAAGGCACTGAATATATTTCGCTTGTTATTAAGTGCCAAGGCAAGGCTGAGGGTGAGTCTGATCATCATGGTTATTGCACTGGTATTAACTCATTCTCGTATGGGTAATACGGCATTTTTTGTTAGTTTGTTTATTGCCGGAGCTATTGGCCTGGTATTTTCAAAAAATTCAACACGCTCGGTTGTTATATTGCTGGTTAGCCTGGTTATCATTGATATTTTGATCGTCGGCCAATGGTTTGGACTTGAAAAGGTCAAACAGCGACTTGAGCAGACCAGTCTTGCGACGGAAAATCGTGATGAGGTTAATATCTATGCACTGAGGCAATGGCAAGATTATCGTTTAACTGGAAGTGGGCTGGGTAGTTTTTATGCCGTGTTTCCACAATACCGTGGTGCAGATATTCACGAAGATAATTACCAGATGCATAACGATTATTTACAATTTGCCACTGATACGGGTGTCATAGGACTTATATTGCTAGGGTTGATTACGGTCAGTTCCCTGTGTGCGGCATTACTGGCGCAGTATCGCCGACATGATCCCTTGATGCGAGGCATGTCGTTTGCGTCGATCATGGGGATCATCGCTATATTGATCCATTCTTCAGTGGATTTTAATCTACAGATCCCTGCGAATGCTGCAACATTTGTGATTTTGTTAGCTTTGGGCTGGATAAGTTTGTCTTTGGGGAGACGGGAGTTAAATTCTTCTGGGCACCCGCATACGCGGGAATGACGAAGATCTGCGTGGTGATATTTCCGTATGTACGGAAATCTAATAGTTTGACTGGATACTGGCATGCGCCAGTATGACGATCGAGGACTGGACATGAATTGCTCCAGGCAATTCTATTGCATTCCCACCTTCCATGGCGGTCATTCCTTCATGCGCGGGAGTGACGGCAAAAAAAGCTGGGCACAAGTGCCCTACCCTTCGTCATTCCGGAAATCCCTCAAGGATTATCCGGAATCCAGTAAGATAATGACCGCCTGTAAGGCGGACTTTTTCAATGGATATCGGGGCGTGCTCGGTATGACGTAATTATCCTGCTCATATATCGCAGGAAACCATAATAAAACATGAAAATATTTAATAAATACAGATAGATACAATTATTTGTTAATTTTAAATCTATTATGCTATTATTTACTCGTATAGTTTTAAATGTTCTAAGAGGGTGCATCGCAATATTATTGTGGTAACCAGTTGAAAATTAAATTATTATCACGTGCAAGCAATCGGGGCTTTTAGTTTGAATTTAACCAAAGAAGGGATCAACTTGGATATCAATATATCTGGCAAAACATCAGGTGTGCTGCTGGCATGCGTATTACTTTCTAATTCAGTCATCGCAGAAGAAGGATTACTTGGAATTCAAGGTAAAAATATAGGTCCCGGTAGTATCTATCCTGATCTTACCCTGAAGACCGTTCATGATGACAACATCACCCGTTCAGCATTCAATGAGATTGAATCGTTTGGTCTACTGGTGTCGCCTCACCTTAACTACGAAATAAAGAATAATAAAAAACGTTTTTATATCGATAGCATGCTTGAATCTATGACCTATGAAGGTAGCGGACAAGATGACTATCTCGATACCCGCTTACAGACAGGTTACGAATACACACCAACCAGACGTACATTTGTCGGTATACAGGGTGAATATTTTAAATCCCATGACGACAGGGGTACCGGTCAATCAGAAGGCGTAGGTAACCTGGTAACAACGCCGGACAAATGGCACCACTATATGATAGAAGGCAACGGACGCTATGGTACCGAGAAATCGAAAGGCCGTGGTGAACTTGACCTTGGCTACGTCAGTAAGGATTATGACAACCACCGTTCCAGAACATTTGTGCGTGATCGTGATGATACCTATGCCAATGCCCGATTTTATTACCGCCTCATGCCAAAGACTTCATTGCTTATAGAAGGTCGTTTCACTGACTTTAATTATGATCAGGATGCAACAGGGATCCCCAGCCTTGACAGTGACCTTTACAGAATTTTAGCTGGTGTGACCTGGAAATCTACGTTTAAAACCACGGGTACAGCGACGATTGGTTATATTCAGAAAGACTTTGACTCTGGTAGCCGAGATGATGACGGTGACTTTACCTGGGAAGTCGGGGTTGAATGGAGACCGAGGACATACTCTATCTTCACACTGAATACCTCGCGAGATTACCTGGAAACCAACGGTTTCGGGGACTTCATCAAGGAAGATTCAGTCGATGCGGGTTGGACGCATCAATGGCATAAAGTATCACCCAGGTTGAGTTCTTCAGTCGATTTCAGATATGCCGAAGACACCTACCCTGATACCGGCACTGGTCGAGAAGATGATTACTGGAATGTCGGAGTCGCTGTGAACTATAAAATGCGACGCTGGTTAGACATAAGCGGTGGCTATACCTACGATGAACGTGATTCCAATATCAACCTGCTCGACTATGACCGTAATTTCTTTGAACTGTCTGTGAATGTAGCCCTGTAGTTCCAGTAAGTATTTAAGGAATCCTGATTAAGTATCTCTATCGTCATGCTGGTGAATACCAGCATCCAGTAAACAATTGTTTTGACTAGATTCTGGTATTCACCAGAATGACGACTAAAATGAATTGTTCAGACTTTCCATAATTCTAATCATTTTCTAAGCCAGGCTTGTTGCAGCGTTAAGTCGTCAATTTCCATGATAGAATATAAGTTTTTTCCACATAGAAATTTGACGTATGTTCCAAGCTGAAAAGTTCACCTGCTCCCTACAGACAATCCTGGTTCTGCTCACGTTGGTTTTTTGTCCGGGACTTGCAGTTGCAGAGACAGCCATAATCGAATCTGCTGATTATGCTTTAGGTACCGGGGATATGGTACGGATCCAGGTCTATAACGAAGAAACTCTTTATCTTGAATCCAGGGTCAGCGATCGAGGTATGATCTCTTATGCCTTTTTTGGTGAAATAAAAGTCATCGGTATGACACCGGGTCAGCTCGCAGATCTCATTACATCGAAATTGAAAGGAGACTATTTGCTTAATCCCAAAGTTTCCGTCGATATCCTTGAATACCGTCAGTTTTATGTGAATGGTGAAGTGGAAGAACCGGGTGGTTTTCCGTTTCAACCGGGGATCACTGTTCGCAAAGCAATCTCTCTTGCCGGTGGCTTTAGTGAACTTGCCTCAAAGGAAAAGATTGGCATTATTAATGATGATAATCCAAATGCAAATCCGCGTACCGTTAGTCTTAATGAGTTTATTAAGCCGGGCGATATTATCATTGTCGAAGAAAGCTTCTTCTAGATTTATCTTATGAATCATCCACATTCGAATATTCACAGCAGTAATACACGTCCGCAAGATGATGAAATAGATCTGGCCGCATATTTTCGGATCTTGTCTATTCACAAGTGGTCGATCATGGGCTTTAGCATATTGTTCACTTTGCTAGCCACGCTGGTTGTCTTTTCTATAGATCCTGTTTATGAAGCTACGGTGACTATACTGATCGAATCACAGGAAGAAAATGTCGTTTCTATCGAAGAGGTGTACGGCATCCCTGGTGCCATCGATGAATACTTTGAAACCCAGAATCAAATCCTGCAATCACGCAACCTGGCAGAAAAAGTGATTGATAAATTAAAAATCCCCAAACATCCGGATTATGATCCCGAACAACAGGAACCAGGACTACTGCAGACTGTTATTTCATGGTTGCCAGCGGGGATTATGGACGATGATGAAATTGCGCCAGACTACGCCATTCGTAATGGCATCGTTGCAAAATTCATGGGCAGTCTCAATGTTGCGCCCATTCGTAATAGCCAGTTGATCACAGTCACCTTTGAGTCCAAAGACCCCGAATTATCCGCAACTGTACCGAATACATTGGCCAATCTGTATATCTATAGTAACCTGGAAGGTCGCCTGGATATGACAGAAAAAGCCACGGGTTCATTAACGGCAAGGCTGGCTGAACTGAAAATAGATCTGCAAAAATCTGAAAAAAGTTTGCAGGCCTTTCGTGACAAGGAAAAGCTACTCGATTTAGGCGGTGTTGATACGCTGGCTGAAAAGGAACTGGATGAGATCACGCTGGAGTTGGTACAAGCAAAGCGCAATCGAATTGAGGCACAAACCCTGTATCGACAGGTTACCGCATTAAAGGGACAACCCATTGAAGCCTTTGGATCGATCCCCGCGGTGGTAAATAATGCTGGGCTGGAAAATGCCAGAGAGGCCAAGTCTGAAGCGGAACTCAAGGTGTCTGAATTCAGCAAACGTTATGGCCCCAAGTTTCCCCTGATGATCGCGGCAAAATCCGAACTGGAAACTGCCACTAAAAATTTGAATCGTCATATCCTTAATGTGATTGACTCGATCAAAAGAGAATATGAAGTAGCACGTGCCAAGGAAAGCCATCTGATCAGTGAGATGAATCGCACCAAACGTGATGTCGGTGAGATCAATCGTAAGGGCAGCCGGTTACAGGCACTTGAACGCGATGTTGAAGCCAACCGTGATATTTATCAAACATTCCTGGACCGTTATAAGGAAACCAGTGCCGTCAGCGATATCCAACCGGTCCATGCCCGTGTTGTTGACGCTGCAATGCTTCCTTCAAAACCTGCCAAACCAAAAAAAGCATTAATCATCTTAATTGCACTGGTTTTAAGTACGATGATTGCAACCATGATTGCATTTTTGATTGAAGCCCTGGATAACACCATGGAAGACGGTCAGGATGTTGAAGAAAGGTTACAAGTTCCAGTGCTCGGGATATTGCCTAAAATTAAAATCTGGATGAATAAGAATGTCAAATTGTTGCGATATTTCACTGATAATAACCATACCCCGTTTGCAGAAAATATCAGGACCATTCGTTCCGGCATACTTTTATCAGGCATCGATGATAAACAAAAAGTTATCCTGATTACTTCATCTGTCCCCGGTGAAGGCAAAAGCATGACTGCGGTAAATCTGGCACTGGCGCTTGGAAAAATGGGCAATGTTCTATTGATCGATTGTGATCTACGTAGACCATCTATTAAAGAGGTCTTTGGTCTGGAGGTATACAATACCGGGCTAAGCCATTTTATGTTGGGAACCCATACCCTGGAAGAGGCGACCCATGAATTTAAAGAAGAACGTATCAGTGTTATGCCTGTCGGCAAAGTCCCGCCTAATCCACTGGAAATGTTATCTTCCAAACGTTTTGCCCAGGGCCTGGAGGCACTGAAGGCAAAGTATGATCATATCGTGATTGATTCTCCTCCAGCCGTTTCTGTTAGTGATGCCATTATATTGAGCCAATTGGTCAACCAGGTCATTTACCTGGTCAAGGCTGACTCAACACCTTATCAACTGGCACAAGAAGGAATTAGACGTTTGCAGAAGGTGGATGCCCCGATTGTTGGTGTTATCCTGAACCAGGTGAGTCCGCCCAAAAAATCAGCGCGTTATGGCCATTACCATAGCTACTATGGATATGGCAGCGACGAATAGATTGAATTAATGATTGATTTACATTGTCATCTCTTGCCGGGTATTGATGATGGACCAAAATCAATCGAAGAATCGTTGGCTATGGCGCGACATGCCGCCAATGCCGGTATTAGCAACATCGTAACAACCCCACATATCACACCGGGCCGCTATGACAATTCCCTGGCAACTATTAAGCCTGTCTTTGATAATTTAAAGGCAGCAATTAAAGAGCAGGAAATCCCGCTTGAAATAAGCTTCGCAGCCGAAATCCGTTTTGATCCCATCATTATCGATATGGTAAATGATGATGTTTTGCCGGTGCTTGGTGAATATGAAGGTGAACGGTTAATCCTGCTTGAATTTCCGCATTCACATATCCCGCCCGGTAGTGAAGACTTGATTAAATGGTTGGCGGATAGAGGTGTGCGCGTATTAATTGCCCACCCTGAACGTAATCAAAGTGTGCTGACTAATATTGAGAAAATTACTCCTTTGGTCAAACTGGGTTGTTTACTTCAGATCACAGCAGGTACATTGACCGGCGTATTCAAAGATGCCCCCAGAAAATGTGCAGTGGAATTACTAAAACGTGATTGGGTAAGCATTATTGCCAGTGATGCCCATAACATATATGCACGTTGCCCGGAACTGGAACCAGCACGTCAGGAAGCTGCAAAAATAGTGGGTGAAGAGAAGGCCTCTGATATGGTCATTAGCCGCCCGGCAAGTATCGCAAAGATGCATTTTGACTCTTCACAGGCCAGGTAGTACATGAAGTTAACTATTTCACGGGTGCTGTCACTCATTGCCATCCCCTGTTTACTTTATCTTGCCTATATTGCTGCTAGCTGGAGCCTGGCTGATATTTACGCAAGACCTTCTTTTATAACTTTAGAAAAATGGCGCTCTGAAAAGATAAAACTGGATGATGATGACTGGGATGAGTTGCGTGCGAATTTGTCCTATGCCCTCAAACATGATCCTGATAACCCGAATATCCATGAATATCTGGCACTGGCAATAGAGGGGCGCTATGCGGATATCGCGCCCAAAAATGAAAAGGCCATGCCCTCCAGGCGTGAGGCATATACCCATTATAAACAAGCGATTTCACTAAGGCCGACCGGGCCCTTTGCATGGGTGAATCTGGCCCTGGTGAAATACAGACTGGGCGAGACAGATGATGAATTTTATTATGCCCTGCATAAAGCAGACGAACTAGGAGCCTGGGAACCGGGCGTACAACGCGTGATTGTTGATATAGGATTACATTCCTGGAATTCACTGACACGTGATGAAAGAAAATTCGTACTGAACATGATAGATAAAAGTTTACATCATGCAGAGCGTAAACATTCTTTTGATATCCTGAAATTAAGCAAACATTATGGTGTACTAGAACTTGTATGTCTCATCCATGAAGACATTGATTATGTAGTGCAGTACTGTGCAAAAAATCTGACCAAAGATCGTAAATCTGATTAAACACTGAAAACAATATCCCGTCATGCTGGACTTGATCCAGCCTCTAGTCGAATCAATAAGCACCTCATATTGACTGGATACTGGCATGCGCCAGTATGACGAAAAAATAGAATGAATTAACTGATTAAATAATTACTCGTCATGCTGGGCTTGATCCAGCATCAAGTCGGATCAATAAGCGCTTCATATTGACTGGATACTGGCATGCGCCAGTATGACGAAAAGATAGAATGAATTAACTGATTAAATAATTACTCGTCATGCTGGGCTTGATCCAGCATCCAGTCAAATCAATAAACACTTCAT